>NZ_JADYVV010000056.1:0-61457 GCF_020194035.1 Bradyrhizobium sp. BRP56 | reverse complement strand
CCGCTCTGGAACCAGCTCCCGCGCCGGCCGCCGAATCGGCGCCCCCGGCACCCGCCCCCCTGTTCCGGTCGAGGGCTGACCTGCCCAAGGCGGCGCCTGCGCCCATTCCGGCCGTAATCCCGATCATCCGGGCCCCCGACGATCCCGGGGTCGACGAGGACGGCCCGGTGGACGAATTTGCGGAACAAATCGGCCCGCCCAAGGCCCAGGTGGGCGGTTGGCGCGGATTTCTGTCACGTTTGGGAAGCTAATTCGCGGTTAGATAACGGCCCTATGGTTCGATACCCGCGTTGTCCTTGCCAATCGGGGTCATGCCCGATATCAGGTGGCCGCGTGATCCGGCCGTTGCCGAACGGTTCGCCGCAATAGCTCAGTTGGTAGAGCACGTCATTCGTAATGACGGGGTCGGGGGTTCGAGTCCCTCTTGCGGCACCAGTCTTTTCAAAGTGAAATCGTATACGTGTATCTTGTCGTGCCGAGCAAGCAGGTGGTGAACGTGCTTCGGTGACGTGCGCGGCAGAGATTGCGTTTCCCGCCCGAATAGATGCCTAGCGCCTACGCGAACGAAACCGGATTTTGCGGTATCCAACTCGTCACAAACTGGAACAGCGAAGTTTTTGTTGTGTTCTCACGGGGCAGAATTCTGATTTATCCATCAATATGTTGGACTGTTCGCGGCCCGTTCTTCATCCGAAGCCTCACTCTATCCTTATAAGCCTACCTACCCACATACTGGCACCACTGATTCGACCGCCCCGTGGCAGGCTGAATCGCGTAGGTGGGGCAATGTCTTTCGGACGACGGAAGGGCTGGTCGGATTGCATCAAGGGTTGCAACGCGCGCAATCTTCTCGACGCCCAGGATTTTGCGGCCTCAATTGGCCGAGGACTCAATACCGCCGTCGATATAAATTGGTCCCGAACCACCGCGCGCGATGATGTGCACGGCGAACTGCTCCGGGCTTGGCGCAAGGCGGCTGGCCGCTTTCTGCGTAAGCACGGCGCCGGTGGCCTGACGTGCACTTGGGTGCGGGAACGCCCAACAACTGCGACCCCAAGACCGAACGCGCACCTTAACTGTCACATCCCCGATGCGCTATTCGACGCGTTCGTTCGTAACGCACATCGCTTCTTCCCGAGGGGCTGCATCGCGTGCGACCCAGGAGCCATTTGGATACAGCCTGTAGGCACTAGCGGCACCTACTACCAAAAACGCCGAGAATACTACCTAAAGGGCGCACATCCCCGCGCTCGCTTGCCAATTAAGCGGAAGCGGATCTCGCAAGGTCGCGTTCTACGAAAGCGCAGCGGCACGTCTGAGGACAGCCGCGCAACGCTTACGCGGCATATTTGTCACCACTTCTTTCCGTTTTTTATTGCAGGGAGTATGCCCCGGCTAAACGTGACATTTGGTCGGCGTGATATTGATGTCGTCGAATACCTTGAGTCGAAAATTGACGTCCGCTCAGGTGACGAAGCGCTTTCGAGTGATCCTGTGGATCAAGTGCTGGAGTATATCGAAAAACTGCGAAGCCACACTGTGAGAGACGTAGAAGGTGAAGTCATATCCGATATAAGCGATCATACTCCGTTTGAGTGTATTGTAGTGTGTGACCTAAGTGTGGGCGCGAGGAAAAAATTCCAGCGTAGCGTAGCCCAACATCCAACACCAGACGGACTCGGGTACTATGGATTCTCCCCCAATCACAAAGCCTCAATTCGAGTATTAAGTTACGGCAAGGTATTTAGAGACGCAGAGCTGCGAAACCAAAGCTTTTTTTCCAAGCTTGGCCTGCTGCCTGAAGAAGTTCGCAAAGCTCTGAGCGCGGCGACGCAAGCTGCCGAGTAGAATAGATGTCGCCGATCTAATCGCGAATTGCGACGCTGAGCCATCGCGCTCATACTCTTTCGTAGTGTTCTAAATCTCAGGCGTTTCTAATCTGCGCGCTCGACAGCGCCACAGCGTCGGTCGCTTGGCAAACAGGTAGCTAGTTGCAAGTTTAGCTGCCGAGGAGCGTCGTCAAAAACGAGCTTGGGAGACCAACAACATCACCCCGGCAAATGCGTGTCGCGTGCTCACGGGCGCGACGCTTCGGCGCGATTAGTAAATCCTCACCCCGCACAATCCGCTCATGATCGCGACCGCGACCAGCGCGCCGGCGGCGAGGACGGTTACCCAGATCCGGTTGGCGGCCGTGGTAGCGACGCCGTGGGCGATCAGGACGCCGCGCAATCCCGATGCGAGATGGGCGAGCACGAAGAACACGCCGAGTGCGTAGTGCGGCACCAGGCGGATGCTCCAGGCGTCGTGGATCAGGCCGGTCGGTGCGCCCGACGCCCAGGCCCAGTTGGTGTCGATGTGGTGCACGGCCCGCGCCGAAACCAATGCGGAGTTCAGATGGGTGACGATGAACGCCGCGAGATAAATGCCGGAGCCGATCTGAAACACGCGGTAGGCATCCGCAGGCGCCGAAGCTCCAGCGCCAGGCGAGCCGCATCCCGACGGCGACCTGGAACAGCATCAGGCCGACGAGGATGGGTTCGACGAGGGACGATCGATAGACCGTGCGCCCCATCTTCATCACGGCGGCATGAACCTCGGGTCCGAGCCAACCCAGCAGATGATTGGTGAGGTGAAACGCGACGTAGAGCAGGATGACCGCCGCGGCGACGCCGTGCGTCACGCGCCATTTGGCGATCGATGGCGCAATCGCGGCTGATCCTGCCGGGCCCTCTTGCTCACCGCCGAGCAGCACATACAGGCACGCGGCCGCCCAGCCCGCGACCCAGACGAGTTCGTCGCTGACCGGGATGTGCAGCAGTCCGAGACCGACGCCGGTCAGTACGAACAAGGGCGGCGCAGCGATGCTGAGATAGGCGAGCCGCCGGGCGCGCAGCTCGAACGACGAAGGCTCGGCCTTGGTCATCCAGTACGCGCAGGCAAGACCCAGCAAGGGCGCGGCGGTCGCGGCCAACAGGCAAAGCGCCGCCAGGGCCAGTCGCCCAAACGACATCGGACCAGCAGCGGGAGAGACCGCGAGGTGAAATGCATCGAGCAGGAACGGATAGGCCATCGCTCCAGCCGCAGGGATCATGGAACGCAGCTTTTCGGCGGCCGCATTCGCCAAGCCATCGTCGCCCGACCGTACGCGGCCTTGTTCGAATGCACTCACAGAGCTCTCCAGGGTTCGGGCATCGTGCAAGAGAGGGCCAGACCGACGAATCTATTCCCGGATCATCGTCGGAGGCGCAGCACACGAGCTGGTGCTGTGGATGCTGGCGTGTACGGGCGCGGCGTTGCGCCGAGACCCTATCTCAAGGCGCAAAAACTACAGCGATACGGGTCCACCGATAGGACCAAGTTCCAACAATCCGACTGGACCACGCCAAGGCTCCTTTCAGCGTGCCCTAAAATCCAGTTCCAGGATGAAGGCATGATTCGCCTAGCGGATTCATGGGTTGATCTTGTAAGCAGGTTGCTATGCAAAACACGGCCAAATCGCGGGCCGGAAGCGGACAGGGCGAGCGGCCAGATTCGCGGATCGCCGTCTCTGCCTCGAAGCTCGCCACCGCCGATCTCAACAACCTCATGCGGGCACTTGAGATCGATGTCGTCGCGCTCACCGAATTGCTGATTCCATCAGGCCATCGCGTCGAGATGGGGACGATCGATGCACCGGCGGTCCATTACACCATTAGTGGCAGGGGACGAATTTCGATCGGCGATGGGCCTTGGATGTCGCTCGAACCCCATCTCCTCATCATCAAGCCTCCGAGCACCCCGTTCGTAATCGAAGTCGACGGAACCAGCGGCCCGAAGAGGCTCATCTCCCGCGATTGCTGGAAGCAGCATGACAGCGTGTTGCGTATCGCAACACCGACCGAGCAGCCCGAGATCATCCAGATCTGCGGCTTCTTCAACGCATCCTTCGGACAATCCGTCGGGTTGTTTCGCGAATTGCGCGAGCCCGTGGTCGAGAAGTTCGAGCCGACGGACAAGATCGACCTGAAGCTTCGCGAAGCGGTCGAGGAGCTTTGCGTGCAGGAAATCGGTATGGGCGCCATGACGGCGTCCCTGCTAAAGCAGGTCATCATCGCCCTGGTGAGGCGGTCGATGAAGTCCTCCCGCAGCTGGACTGATCGGTTTTCGATTCTCGCGGATCGGCAGATCACGCGTGCATTCGCCGATATGGTGGCGCGTCCGGGGGCCGCTCACACGGTTCAGAGCCTTGCGCATAGCGCGGGTCTGAGCCGGTCGGCATTCATGGCGAAGTTCTCGGAGATCTTTGGCCGTTCGCCGATGGCCATCCTTCGGGATCTCAGGATGCGGCAGGCGGCGCTCGATCTCACGACGACATCAGCCCCGGTCGATGTTGTGGCCTACAACGCCGGCTACGAAAGCCGGTCAAGTTTCGTGCGAGCATTCCGCAAAGCCTACAACGTTGATCCTAGCGAGTACCGGCTGCGCGTGAAGAACGCTGGGCGTGATAAGGGCACTTGAGCCAAATACCGCCTCCGAGGCATCTCTCCCGTCAAGTGTGCGATCTGGATGGGCGTGCCAATAGCGACTCCGCTCATCGACTGAAACTGTTCGTCGGGCTATCAGCGTTGACTGAACTCGCTGCCCGACCGAAGAAAAAACTGGAAACAGCAAAGGCCGAAAGCAAGCCGCGTGGGCTCGTGCATGCCCGACGCTGCGCCCCAACCGGGCTCTTTCCCGTTCCCTCGCCAGATTCGCGCACACTCGGCGCACTGATCCTCGGCGTTGGCGAGCTCTGGAGTCCAGAATGCGTGTCCGCGCGTCCAGGAACGCCCGCCGCGGGTTTCATCGCGCCGGGACCAGTGGCAACGTCGCTTTAGGAAATGCGCCGCGTCGATGGCATCGATTCAATATCCAAGGTCATTGGAGCCATCGAGTTTCGCCTTCCGGTTTTCGCTCGTCTGAAAAGGAGTTCGGAAGATGATGAGCTGCCACACTCAGGCAGGTGCACGATGAAGGCAATCGTTGTGACGGACCAAGCGGCGGGAACGGCCGGAATGAAGCTGGTGGAGCGGCCCGAGCCGCAGGCCGCGATAAACGACGTCGTCGTTGAGATTCATGCGGCGGGATTCACCCGGGATGAGCTGACGTGGCCCCCGACTTGGACCGATCGCCGCGAGCGTGACCGAACACCGTCGATCCCCGGCCACGAGTTGGCTGGAGTGGTCAGCGCCCTCGGCTATGGCACGGCGGGGCTGTCGGTTGGACAGCGGGTATTCGGTCTCGCGGACTGGTATCGCGACGGCACCTTGGCGGAGTATGTGGCCATCGAGGCGCGCAACCTCGCGCCGCTGCCGGGCGATGTCGATTTCACGGTGGGCGCGGCCCTCGTGATGCCAGGCCTTACCGCGTGGCAGGGGCTGTTCGATCACGGCCAGCTTCGGGCGGGGCAGAGCGTTCTCGTGCACGGTGCCGCCGGCGTCGTCGGTTCGATGGCAACCCAGCTCGCACGTGAGGCTGGTGCTTACGTCATCGGTACCGGACGCGCTGCCGGCCGTCAGACGGCTCTCGACTTCGGCGCACAGGAGTTCGTCGACCTCGACAACGACACTCTGGAAGATGTCGGCGGAGTCGATCTGGTGTTCGATGTCCTTGGCGGCGACATCGCGAAGCGGTCCGCGCGCGTGATTCGAGCCGGAGGAACGCTGGTGACCATCGCCGGTCCGACTGAGGCACGCCCCGCTGACGGCCGGACGATAGACTTCGTCGTCGAACCCGATCGCGCCCAGTTGAGTGAGATTGTCCGGCGGGCGCGTGACGGACGAGTGCGGACAAACATCGGCAGCGTGGTTGCCCTCGACGATGCCGTTGCTGCCTTCAACCCGACCGAGCGGACCAGCGGGAAGACGATCATTTGCCCTCGTCCGTGAGCGGCGCGCGCCTATCGATGAATGCGGCCGGCCGGCTCTCAACGAGAGTGAAAGCACTCTCGTGCCTCAACCTATCACTTCACTCACAGGACCAACCATGACCAACGCTGTTATCGAATGTATCCTGAGCCGCAGCTCCACCAAGTATTACGACCCTGCCGCCACCCTGAGCGACGACCAAATCCGAGAGCTCGTGCGAATCGGCACCGCCGCACCGACATCCTTCCACATGCAGAACTGGCGCTTCATCGCCGTGCGCACGCCTGAAGCCAAAGCCCGGTTGAGTCCGATGGCCTGGAATCAACCCGCGATCGCCGACGCAGCCGTTACCTTCATCGTCTGCGGCCAGTTGGCCGATTCCAGCGTAATACCGGAGCGCCTGGCGCCGCTGGTAGAATCGGGCGTCATGCCGGCGAAGATGGTGCCGGAATGGGAGATCCCGGCGCGCAATCTATACATGGAGTACCCACAGCGTCAGCGCGATGAAGCGCTACGAACCGCCTCCTTCGGCGCGGCAGCGATCATCTATGCGGCCCGCTTGCTAGGCCTGGGTTCGACGCCGATGATCGGTTTCGATGCCGAACCGGTGCACCGCGAGTTCGGATTGGCGAAGGACGAAGTGCCGGTCCTGCTGTTGGCCGTGGGGCCGGAGCGTCCGGGAAACTGGGCGCAGAAGCCGCGCCGTCCGGTGGCCGATGTGCTGGACCTGGTATAATACGATCTACGGAGATTACTGATGGCTCGAACTGCATTGCCAACACCGGCTCAGGTGCCGGCAGCTTCGAAACCGACTCTCGATGGATTCACCAAGAACATCGGGTTCACTCCGAATATGATGACGACCTTCGCGCTGAGCCCGATCGCGTTCAACGCATGGGCTACACTGCTCAGCTCTTTGAGCAAGGCGCTTGACGTGAAGACACGTGACAGCATCGGCCTCGCTGTCTCCGAAGTGAATGGGTGCAACTACTGCCTGACGGTTCACAGCTTTACGGCCGAGCATATGGCCAAGCTGCCGGCTAACGAAATCATTCTCGCTCGGAAGGGTCATGCCAGTGATCCGAAGCGGGACGCCGCTCTCCAGTTTGCGCGCAAAGTCATCACAACCCGCGGCAAGGTCGGTGACGCCGATATGAAAGCCGTCCGGGACGCTGGCTACACGGATGCGAACGTCATGGAGATCGTCGCGCTAGTGGCCATGTACTCCCTGACGAACTTTTTCAATAACGCGTTCGATCCCGAGCAGGATTTTCCCGCCGTTGCGCCGGCTGGCTCGATCTGAACTCTATCCGATCGCATCGGCGTTTCCGAAGATGGTTGGAGGTTTCATGTGATGCGAGCGTGAGACCGGACAATTCATCTCGGCCGATCCGAACACCCGCTGCGCCCGCGCCGGGGCGAAGGTGAGGATGCGCCTGGCCGGCACAATCGAGCAACCCGGTCAACGTTCCGGTGCTCCCGATCCGAACCACGAATGGAAACAAGCCGGTAGATGCTGCGTCGAGGGCTCAAGCCTTCGCCGTCTTGCAAAAGGAGGGCTCCAGAGGGCTATGGAGTAAAGATAGTTCTCGTCTTCACTTGGTGCGGCGCACCAGCCCTCAAACGGTCAGTCTGGAGACGGCATCTGCCAGCTCCTTTGCATGGGGTTGTTTTCGATATTTTGGTTGAGCCGCAGCCACCGGGCGCGATGGTGCCACTCTCGAAGGCACATGGGCGTTCAACGTCGTCCGGCCGTGTCGGACCAGCACAAGGTGGCTCAGAAAGCGAAAGCGCCCCTGGATCGGATCCAGGGGCGCTTTACGTTGAGAGTGCGTCTGCGGCGTTACTCGGCGACCGTCTGCACGACGTTGCCGATCGGCCGGCCCGTTGCGATCGGCTTCTCGGTCTTCGCCATCATCGCGTCGTATTCCGGCAGCGTCTCGAGCTGGGTCTTGGCCTTCATCCAGACCACCTTGTAGCCGCCGGCCTTGAGCTTGCGGAGCAGCGTCGGCAGCGCCTGCGCGGTGTGCTTCTGCAGGTCGTGCATCAGGATGATGCCCTTGTGCTCCTTGTCGAGCTTGGTCATCACGTTGTTGATCACCTCGTCCGCGCTCTTGGACTTGAAGTCGTTGGAGTCGACGTCGACCGAGAACATCGCAATGTTGCGGGTGCCGAGATAGGCGGTTGTCGCCGGGGTGTGCGCCAGCGCCGGGAAGCGGAAGAACGGTGCCGGGTTGGCACCCAGCGCCAGCTTCACCGCGCTAAAACCCTTCTCGATCTCGTCCTTGGCCTGCTGCTCGGTCAGCTTCTTGCTGGCGAGATGCGCATGCGACCAGGTATGGGCGCCGATGGTGTGGCCGGCGGCGGCGACCTGGCGCAGGATGTCCGGGTGATAGGTGGTGTGCAGGCCGATCGGGAAGAACACCGCCTTGGTGCATTCGTCAGCCAGCGCCTTGAGCACGGCCGGCGTGGTCGGCCACGGACCGTCGTCGAAGGTCAGCACGACCTCCTTGTCGGTCAGGAAGTCATACTGCTTGTACTGCAGGAAACCGAAGCCCGGGCCGCCATTGGTGTCGACCACGACGGTGCGGCTGATGCCGAGCGCGTCGGGGTTGGCGCATTTGGGCGCGGCCGCGACGGGCGCCGGCGCCGGCGCCGGGGCAGGAGTGGCGGCCGGTGCCGCGGCCTGGGTGGCATCGGCGCGCTTCGACAGCGCGGCGGTCGTCTCGACATCGTCCCTGGCGGCCTGTTTTGCCGCCGCAGGCATCGGATCGGCCTTGGCCGCAGCCGTGGTTTGCGGAGGAGCCGCGTCGGCACGCGGCGAGGAGGTCCAGAACCACACGCCGGCGATCACGATCGCCGTTACAACACTGGCCAGCATCAGGCCCAACGCACTACGCATCGCTACACACTCTCTCGGAACTTAAGGATACGCCACAGCCGTAACGAGCGATTAATGCCAACAAGGTCTTAACGCGATCCCAACAAGGCGCCGGAAGGACAAGAAAAAGCGGGCGTTACCATGCGTGATGACCGTCACAGTCGGTTTCAAGCTTCTTTGCGGCACGGAAACGCTATAGAACCGGCGTCGCATTCCCTGGAGCCGCTTCCGCTGCGATGAAATCGGAACGGGGCTCCGGATTCCTTATTTGACGCGTTTTCTTCACGCGAACCGCACCCCTTCGCGCGGAAACGCTTGAGAGGCTTTGAGAGATGACCCGATTTCTGTTCGCCGTCGTTCCGCTGGTTTTGTTGACGTCGGCCGCCCCGGCGCAGCAGCAGGGGCGCGATGCCTGCTCACGCGATGCCTCGCGGTTCTGCCGCGCCCATCTCAGCGAGGGCGATCAGGTCGTATTGGCGTGCCTAAAGGAGCATCGCAGCCGCCTCAGCAAGGCCTGCCAGCAGACGCTCGCCGATCACGGGCAGTAGACCCATCAACTGTCATTCCGGGGCATCGCGGAGCGATGAACCGGGAATCTCGAGCTAATAATCTCCAGATTCCGGGTTCGCGCTATTCGCGCGCTTCGGAACGACAATGGAGAGACTACGTACTGCTTCCCGCTGCGGTCGCGACCACCGGGATCACCTCCTTGGCGGCGCGGTCGGGGGTCTCGTCCTTCCAGCGCACCGATCCGAACGGACGCTCCAGCATCCGGCGCACGCGGATCGGCTCGGCGCCGATGTGGAAGTCGGCCGCCTTCTGATGCAGTTCGCGCTCGATCTGCGTGGCGCGGTTGCGCTGGCGCAGGAAATCGAGCCAGGTCGGGCAATGATAGCGCTCGGTCCACAATTCGGGATCGGCGATGTCGCGCGCGATCGACCAGCCATAGGCGCCGTTGCGCTGGCGGCTGAGCTGCACGTCCTGCATCACATTGTGGAACGCGCGGGCGTTGTCCTGCGCCACCCGGTATTCGATCTCGACCACCAGCGGGCCGCTGCGCCCGCTCAGTTGCAGCCGCACCTCGGGATCGGCCAGCGCATCGGTCGCGTCCTCGTTGCGTGCGCCGATCGGCGGCATCCTGAGCCAGATGCCGAGCAGCGGCGACAGCAGCATCAGACCGGCGGAGATCAACAGCGCCATCTCGACGCCGCCGACGTCCGTGATGCGGCCCCAGCACCAGCTGCCGATCGCGATACCGCCGGCGATCGCGGCCTGGAAGGCCGCCAGCGAACGTCCCGCGACCCAGCGCGGTGCGGAGAGCTGCACGCCGATATTGAACAGCGCGATCGCCAGCATCCACACCGCTCCGGCAACCACCAGCGCGGCGGCGGTGATCACCGGCTGCTTGCTCACGGCAACCGCGGCGATCGCCGCGCCCATCGTCAAAGCGCAGACCCGTATGGCGGCTTCGCCGCTGAGCCGGCTGCGGATCTCGCTGATGTTGAGCGCGCCGATCACCGCGCCCATGCCGAAGGCGCCGAGCATGATGCCGTAGGTTTGCGCGCCGCCATGCAACAGATCACGCGCCACCAGGGGCATCAGCGCCGAGACCGAGCCGCCGATGATGCCGGTCACCATGGTGCGGGTCAGCACGATCTTGATCGACGGCGAATTGGTGATGTAGCGCACGCCGGAGACGATGGCGCGGTTCAGCCGCTCGCGCGGCAGGCGCGACGGCTCGCTGACGCGATTCCACAGGAACAGCACGACGAGCAGCGGCAGGTACAGCACGGCATTGGCGGCGAAGGCGGCGACGGCGCCCGCGGACGCCACCACGATGCCGCCGATCGCCGGACCAAAGCTGCGCGCGATGTTGTAGCTGATGCCGTTCAGCGCGACCGCCGCGGGCAGCGTCTCCGGCGGCACCTGCTCGCTGACCGAGGACTGCCAGGCCGGGCCGAACAGCGCCATGCCGCTGCCGACCACGAAGCACAGCGCGAGCAGGATGTTCGGCGTCACCAGATTGAGCCAGGCCAGCACGGTCAGGATGGTGGCGCCGGTCAGCGCAATCGCCAGCGACACGAGCGCGACGATGCGGCGGTCGTGCATGTCGGCGATCGCTCCGGCCGGCATCGAGATCAGCATCACCGGCAACATCAAGGCGGTCTGCACCAGCGCGACCTTGTCGGCCTCCGCGGTCATCTGCGTCATCGCCCAGGCCGCGCCGACGCCCTGGATCAGGATGCCGAGATTGGAGAGCAGGCTCGCGAGCCAGATTCGCCTGAAGATTGAATGCCGCAACGGTGCAGTGATACTGTCGGAGCGATCACGCGGTTCGGTCATATCCGGTTCCGGTTGGCCTGCTATGGTTTGTTGGACGATTCCGGCTGCACCAACTGATGCCCGCGAAACGCGTGTCCTGTCCAGCGATTACGGCATCCTTGGCGTGGACAGGGCACAGCTAAAGCACTGAAAGACCTGAGGAAGGCCAAGGGCAGGTCAAGGGAAGGTCGGGGGAAGAAGGCCAATGGCGCTGTCGCGGCGGAGAATATTGCAAGGGGCCGGCGCCCTGTCCCTGCTGGCCGGCCGCCTTGGCGCCCCGGCCTTGGGTCAGCCGGCGCCTGCCGGTGACACCCCGCCGATCCTGTTCGTGCACGGCAATGGCGATCACGCCGCGCTTTGGATGACGACGTGCTGGCGGATGGAATCGAACGGCGTGCCGCGCGAGCGCATGGCGGCGATCAATTTCACCGATCCGTTGGCGCGCGGTGACGACAAGATCGAGCAGGCGGGCCGCTCCTCGACCGAGGACCAGCGCCGCGAGCTCGCCGAGGCGATCAGGGAGCTGAAGCAGAAGACCGGCGCGCCGCGGGTCGCGCTGGTCGGCAGTTCGCGCGGCGGCAATGCGATCCGCAATTACATCAAGAATGGCGGCGGCGGCGACATCAGCCACGCGGTGCTGTGCGGCACGCCCAATCACGGTGTGTATGCGTGGGACGACGGGCTCGGCAACGAATTCAACGGGCGTGGTCCGTTCCTGCGCGGACTGAACGATGGCGACAGCGAAGTGACTGTTGGCACCCTGTTCCTGACGCTGCGCAGCGATGGCCTCGATAAATATGCGCAAGCCGACGGCCGCTTCGTCGGCAAGCCGGGCACGCCGACCAACGTCACGGCGGAAGGGCCAGCGCTGAAAGGCGCGACCAATCTGGTGCTCGGCGCGGTCGATCATCGCGAGACCGCCTTTCATCCGCGGGCCTTTCGCGAGATCTACAAATTCATCGCAAGGCACGAGCCGTCGCGGATCGAGATCGTGCCGGAGACGGCGGTGAGGCTGAGCGGCCTCGTCACGGGTACGCCCGGCGGCGTGCCGACCAACCGGCCGGTGCCGGGCGCCACGGTCGACATCTATCATGTCGCGGCGGAGACTGGTGAGCGCATCGGCGGCCCGCTGCACAGCTCGCAGACCGGCGCCGACGGTCGCTGGGGTCCGGCGCAGGTCGACCCGTCGTGGCCGCTCGAATTCGTGCTGACGTCACCTGGTACGGCGACGACGCACATCTATCGCTCGCCGTTTCCGCGCTCGTCCGAGATCGTGCATCTGCGCGCGGCGCGGCCGCTGGGGCCGGCCGATGCCGGCGCAGGCGCGGTCGTGCTGATGTCGCGGCCGCGCGGCTATTTCGGCCTGCCGCGCGACATCGTGCTGTTCGACGGCAAGGAGCCCGCCGATGTAAAACCCGGCGTGCCGACCGATTCGGTGACGACGCTGCGGCTGGCCGCGGCCGACGTCGGCCGTCCGGTCGCCGCGATCTTCAACGGGGAGCGCATTATGATGCGGGCCTGGCCGGCATCGGAAAATCGGATTGCGGTCGCCGAGCTGACTTATTAGGTCTTGTGCAGGGTCCGCGCGCCTTCTTGGCGCCGGGATCGCATGGCCGGATCGGCCGTCGCGTGAGGCAGGAAGCGAGGACCATGAGCATAGCCGAGGTCTACGATATCACGGTCACGCGGCGGCCCCTGGTCCCGCCGGCCCCGCCGCGCGCGCCGGACGATATGGGCGCGTTCCAGCGCATGCGGGTGATGCGCAACTCGCCGATCGAGACCTGGGGCCAGCGCGCCTATGAGGACGACATTGTCCAGGGCCGTTTTCTCGGCCACTCGAGCTTCATCCTCAACACGCCGGATGCGATCCGCCATGTGCTGGTCGACAATTACGAGAATTACACCCGCACGCCGGCCGGCCTTCGCGTGCTGCGTCCGATGCTCGGCGAGGGGCTATTGATCGCCGAAGGGCGTGCATGGAAACACCAGCGCCGCACGCTGGCGCCGGCGTTCACGCCGCGCGCGGTGACGACGCTGGTGCCTTACATGATTGCGGCGGTCGACGAGACCATCGCCAAGCTGAACTCCGCCAGCGGCGGCCCGGTCGATCTGCGCGAGGCGATGCAGCGGATGACGCTGGAGATCGCCGGCCGCACCATGTTCTCGTTCGGCATGGATCGCCACGGCGCCGCGCTGCGCGACTTCGTGATGGAGTATGGCGATACGCTGGCGCGGCCGCACATGCTCGATCTGGTGCTGCCGTTGAACTGGCCGACGCCGCAGGATTTCCGGCGCGCCCGTTTCCGCAAGCGCTGGACCGCGTTCGTCGGCATGCTGATGGCCGAGCGACGTGCGGCCGGCAAGGATGACAATGCGCCGGCGCGGGACCTGTTCGACCTGATGGGCGCCGCGCGCGATCCTGAAACCGGCGAGGCCTTCACCGATGCCCAACTCGGCGACCAGGTCGCCACCATGATCCTGGCCGGCCACGAGACGACCGCGACCGCGCTGTTCTGGGCGCTCTATCTGCTGGCACTCGATCCCTTAACGCAGGAACAGCTGGTGGCAGAAGTCACGAGTGCGGCGACGTCTGGCGCGCTCGACATCGAGCGGCTGAAATTCACCCGCGCGGTGATCGACGAAACCATGCGGCTTTATCCGCCGGCGTTCCTGATCGCGCGTGCCGCAGGCGGTCCCGATACCATCGCGGGCCGTCCGGTCAGGAAGGGTGACGTAATCCTGATTGCGCCGTGGCTGTTGCACCGGCATGAGAAGCTGTGGCGCGATCCGAACGCGTTCGTGCCGTCGCGTTTCATGACGGGAACGCCGCCCGATCGGTTCGCCTATCTGCCGTTCGGGGTCGGCGCGCGGGTCTGCATCGGCGCGCATTTTGCGCTGGTCGAGGCGACGCTCGCGCTTGCGAAGATTGTCGGCGCATTCCGCGTAGCGCTGGCGGACAAGGATCCGGTGCTGCCGATCGGCGTGGTGACGACACAGCCGAACCGCTCGCCGGTGTTTACGATCAAGCCGCGCTGACCTTGCGCGGCGGTGTCCCAATGCTCATCTAGGGGCTCACCATGAGCGATACGCAGGCCCATTTCGCAGTCCTCAGGCAGACGACCGATCCGGCCGTCGTCGATGCCATGCAGCAGCTGATCGCGGACGGTCATGATAGGGATCTCAATCGCATCAATCTGCTGGATTTCTCGAGCCGCACCGGGCTCGACCAGGAGAAGGTGATTTCCGGCTTCCTGCATGCGTCGCGGCTCGGCCTGTTCGACATGAGCTGGAATGTGCTGTGCCCGGGCTGCGGCGGCGTGCTCGATGCGCATTCGACGCTGAAGTCGTTGCGCCATGACGACTACAATTGCGCGCTGTGCGCGGCCGGTTACGAGGCGTCCGTCGACGATCTGGTCGAGGTCGCCTTCACCGTCAGCCCGCGCGTGCGCCGCATCGGCGCGCATGATCCGAACACGCTACCGATCTGGGAATATGTCCGTCAGATGTTCTGGAGCTCGGGTATCGAGCTCAACGAAGATTCGCTGGAGCGCCTGCTCAAGGAGGTGACGCTGGAATCGCTGGAATTGCCGGCCGGCGAAAAGGCGCTGCTGTCGCTGCAATTGCCGAAGCAGTTTCTGATCGTGTTCGAGCCGGTGACGCACTCGGCGCATTTCTTCGACGTGCAGGGCGAGCCGACCACCGAGCGCCAGCAATTCTCGATCGTGTTCAACAAGCTGCAGGCGCCGACCGGCACCACGGTGCTGCGACCGGGGCCGCTCCGGCTGTCGCTGGACAACCAAACCGACACCCGCGTGCTGCCCGCTGTTTGGGTAGCGGCCGATGCGCTGCATGAGCTGCTCGGCAAGCGCAAGCCGATCCTCACCGCGAAGCGGATGCTGTCGAACCAGACCTTCCGCGATGTGTTCAAGGCCGACAACCTCACGGTCGACCAGCGGCTGAAGATCACCGCGCTCACCTTCCTGTTCACCGACCTCAAAGGCTCGACTGCGCTCTATGAACGGGTCGGAGATCTCGCCGCATTCGATCTGGTGCGCGCGCATTTCCACGCGCTGCTCGAGATCATCGCTTCCGAGCACGGCGCCGTCGTGAAGACGATCGGCGACGCCGTGATGGCGACCTTCATCCGGCCAGAGCATGCATTGTCGGCGGGCCTGCGCATGCGGGCGGCGATGAAGCAGCTCAACACCGCGCGCGGCAAGGAAGATCTGATCGTCAAGATCGGCATCCATGAGGGGCCGTGCCTTGCGGTGACGCTCAACGAGCGGCAGGATTATTTCGGCCAGACCGTGAATATCGCAGCCAGGGTGCAGAGCCTGTCGACGTCGCAGGAAATCCATTTGACCCAGCCGGTGATGGAATCGGCTGAGGTCGCGGGCATCCTCGATCGCGCCGCGATCAAGCCGATCCAGAAGGAAGCGGCGCTGCGTGGCATTGCCGACAAGCTCGTGGTGTACGAGATACCGTAGTCATATTGCTGAAACGTAATGCTTGCCGAAACGTAATGTCGCAGCGGGAACCTGCGCGGATTGCACCGGTTCTGTTTCCACGCCATATAGATTTCAACGGAGCGGGATCCGGAAAAACTTGATAGCCGGATAGATCGCGCTCAAATCAGGCAGACTTCATTCCACAGAGAGAACGATGCTCGACGGACTTCGCCAATTCATTGCCGATATCGTTTCCCCCGACGCCCAGGCCGACCGCACCTTCGATGACGGCGACTATCGCCTGGCGGCAACCGCGCTGCTGGTGCATGTCGTCTCGCTGGACGGCGAGCCGACGCCTGCCGAGACGCGCAAGCTGCACGGCCTGATCGAGAGCCGTTTCCAACTCGATCGCGGCGCGGCCGACAAGCTGATCGCCTCTGCCATGCGCGTCGAGGGCGAGGCCGTCGATCTCTATCACTTTACCAGTGTGATCATGCGCTCGGTCAACGAGGAGGGACGGCTGCGCATCGTCGAGATGATGTGGGAGCTGGTCTATGCCGACGGTCAGGTCAGCGAGTTCGAGGACAATGTGGTCTGGCGCGCCGCCGATCTGCTCGGCATTTCCTCGCGCGACCGCATCGATCTCAAGCATCGGGTGGCCGAGAAGCAGGCGGCGCTGCCAAAGGGCCCCTGGGGCACGGCGGACGCCGCAATCTGACGCGATCGCCTGCGCCGGCGGAGGCATCGTCATCGGCGCCAGGGATGACGAAATTTTAATGTCCGCCGCGATTATGGTCGATCCGACTGAAAATCTGGCGTTTCATCACGAAACCAGTGCCTCGCCACTGTCCACAAGCTTACACACGGCTTGCGTCCCACCGCATCCCTATGCTCTCGTCGCCTTGTTGGGGACCTCACTAGAATTTGCAGTAAGAGTTTGAAACGTGACCGAGCGTGTGACGCTGATAACCGGGGCATCGGCGGGCATAGGTACCGAACTGGCGCGCGTATTTGCATCGAATGGTCACCGTGTGGCGCTGGTGGCGCGGCGCGCCGACCGCCTGAAGGCGCTTGCCGACGAGCTCGGGGCCAAGGGCAGCGCAGCGCCGATTGTGATCCCCTGTGATCTCCAGCACGCCGATGCGGGCGACCGGATCGCGCAGGCCCTGACCGACGCCGGGGTTGAGGTCGAATTTCTCGTCAATAATGCCGGCTTCGGTCTGTTCGGCCGCGCCATCGAGCGCGACCGTGCCGAGCAGCTCAACATCATCAACGTCAACATCCGCGCGCTGACCGATCTGACGCTGCGCTTTGCCGACCAGCTGATCCGCAACCGCGGCGGCATCCTCAATCTCGGCTCGATCGCCGGATTTCTGCCGGGCCCCGGCATGGCCGTGTACTACGCCAGCAAGGCCTATGTGCTGTCGTTTTCCGAGGCGTTGCGCTGTGAGCTGGCGCCGCAGGGCGTGCGTGTCACCGTGTGTTGCCCGGGCCCGGTACCATCGGAGTTTCAGGATCGCGCCGGGTTTGCCCCCGGCTTCGATTCCGCCATCCTCAACGTTTCGCCGGAAGAGGTGGCCCGCCAGGCCTATAGCGGGTTGATGGCCAACAAGCGCGCGGTGCTGCCTGGCGCCTTCATCAAGCTGGTGCCGTTCCTGCTCCGGCTGTTTCCGCGCTCCTTCATCCTGACGGCGGTCGGCGGATTTCAGCTCCGCAAGCGCTAGCTGTCCCTGAAACGCGCCCCACTCGCCGTTAAGGCTGTTTTCTGGCCCGCGATTTGCTTCGCCTGGGTGTGCGCAAACTCACACGATGTTAACGACCACTTAGCTATGATCGCGCCTTACGTGCCGAAACTTTAAGCAGAGGCAATGTCGTTCCGGACTGACCAGAGCCGTGTCGTGGTGCCCTTCGCCAGCCGAAGGCCAGCCGCGGTCACGCCCAGGGATCAGATCTTGGATCAGGTCTCGTTGCGGCCGGTGCTGATCGTGCTGCATCAGGAGACATCGACTCCCGGCCGGATCGGCAACGCCCTGCGCGCGCTGGGCTACCGCCTCGACATCCGTCGCCCGCGCTTCGGCGACGCGCTGCCCGAAACGCTCGACGCGCATGCCGGCGCGGTGGTCTTCGGCGGTCCGATGAGCGCCAATGATGGCGACGACTATGTGCGGCGCGAGATCGATTGGATCGCCGTTCCGCTGCGCGAGCAGCGCCCGTTCCTGGGCATCTGCCTCGGCGCGCAGATGCTGGCGCGGCAGCTCGGCGCCGAGGTCGCGCCGCATCCGCAAGGCCGTGTCGAGGTCGGCTATTATCCGGTCAGGCCGACCGAGGCGGGCCGCGCGCTCTGCCCCGACTGGCCGGCGCGGGTCTATCATTGGCACGGCGAGGGATTTCAATTGCCCGCCGGCGCCGACCTGCTCGCGGCGGGCGATGATTTTCCGGTGCAGGCGTTTCAGTTCGGCAATGCCTTCGGCCTGCAATTCCATCCCGACGTGACCTACGCGATGATGCATCGCTGGACCACGCACGGTTGCGCACGGATGGATTCGCCGGGCGCCCAACCGGGCCATCTGCACTTCGCCGAGCGTGCTGTGCACGATGCCGCCGAGCGCGCGTGGCTGAAGCATTTCATCGACGGCTGGATCGCGCGCGTGCCGCAGCGGCAGTTGCTGCAGGCCGCGGAATAGCCGCCACGCGGAATTTCGCGTCGGCTTTTCATTCTGGTGAATGTGTTACTGTCGGCCGCCGCGCGCAGGCCGCATCGCCGCGCGTCTCAACAACAACAAGGCACAGGGAGATCGCCGTGAGCTACGAGCACATCCTCTATGAGGTCAGCGACAGGATCGCGACCATCACGCTCAATCGCCCCGATCGCATGAATGCGTGGACCGCGATCATGGAGCGCGACGTGCGCCACGCGATGGAAGCGGCGGCCAACGACGACAACGTTCGCGTCATCGTGCTGACCGGCGCGGGCCGCGGCTTCTGCGCCGGCGCCGACATGGACGCGCTGAAGGGAATCGATCCCAACGAGGTCAGGCGCGGCGAGAACATCCCGTTCGACATGAACCGCCGCGCCGATTGGCAGACGCGCTACGCCTACTATCCCGCGATCAGGAAGCCCGTGATCGCGATGCTCAACGGCGCCACCGCCGGCATCGGCCTGGTTCACGCGCTCTATTGCGATTTGCGCTTCGCCGCCGACACCGCGGTGTTCACCACCGCCTTCGCGCGGCGCGGCCTGATCGCCGAACACGGCATCAGCTGGATGCTGCCGCGGATCGTCGGCCACGCCAACGCGCTCGATCTGTTGATGTCGGCGCGGCGGGTGTCGGCCGAGGAGGCGCTGCGCATCGGCCTCGTCAACCGGCTCTCCGCGCCGGAGAAGCTGCGCGAGGAGACCTATGCCTATGCCCGCGACCTCGCCGATTTCGTCTCGCCGAGCGCGATCGCTGTGATCAAGCGCCAGGTCTACGACGTGCCGTTCCAGACGCTCGCCGAAGCCACCATCGATGCCAACCGCGAGATGCAGATCGCGCTGAAGGGCAATGATTTCAGGGAAGGCGTCGCGAGCTTTGTGGAGAAGCGGCCGCCACGGTTTACGGGGACGTGAGGGGGAGGGGGTTGGGTCGGAGTTCATAACACCAGCCCGGCTTCGCCCTTCGGGCTACGCCGCGGCAGCCTTCGCTCGCATCGCTACGATGGACTATCCGGGCTTGCCGAGCCGAAGCTCGCGAAGCGAGCGAAGGCTGGTGGAGCCAGGCGGGATCGAACCGCCGACCTCGTCATTGCGAACGACGCGCTCTCCCAGCTGAGCTATGGCCCCTTCGCGGCCGGGTGTTGCTGAGTATCCCGGCCGTCAGTCGGGCGCCATTTACAGTCCCGCCCAAGGCCAAGTCAAGAACAGTGAAACAGCGGTTTTCGGGCCCGCTGGCCGGCAGTTCCCTTGTTTGCGGGGGGATGAACCGATATCTAGGGCGTGATCCCGACCCGGCGGACCGCGCGAGCGCCCAGCGCATAGCGGTTTTCCGAAACGATCCTGGCCAAAACAAGAAGCGCGATGGCGGCTCAGTCCGGTCTCGTTGCGCCTCAATCGGTTGTCTTACCCGCGAGCCCCCCTCATATGCGCGCTGTTCTCGACATCGTCATCATCATCCTCGACCTCTATGTCTGGCTGCTGATCGCCTCCGCCATCCTGTCCTGGCTGGTCGCCTTCAATGTGGTCAACACGCGCAACCAGTTCGTTTCCGCGGTGGCCGAGTTCCTCTACCGGATCACCGAGCCGGTGCTGCGGCCGATCCGCAACGTGATGCCGAATCTGGGCGGGCTCGATATCTCGCCGATCATCGTGATCCTGATCATCATGTTCATCCAGCGGGTGATCGCCTATTACATCTATCCCAACGTGATCTGACCCTTTCTCGACGGGGCCTTGATGGATCCGTGGCGCTATTCCACCGAGGGCATCAGCATCGCGTTGCGCGTGACGCCGCGCGGCGGCCGCGACGACATCGACGGGATCGAGACGCTGGCCAACGGCCGTTCGGTGGTGAAGGTGCGGGTACGCGCCATCGCCGAGGGCGGCGAGGCCAACCGTGCGGTGACTGAGCTGCTGGCCAAGGCGCTCGGCGTGCCGAAAGCCAGGGTGAAGCTGTTGTCCGGCGCCACCTCGCGGCTCAAGCAGGTCGCGGTGGACGGCGATCCGAAAGGGCTCGGCGATACATTGAGGAAGCTGACTGCGGCCAAGCCGAATCAGCAGACAAGGGACTGACATGACTGCCCGCATCATCGACGGAAAAGCCATCGCCGCCGAGCTTCGCGCCCGCGTCGCCGACGAGGTCGCCCGCGTCAAGCGCGACCACCAGCTCACGCCGGGGCTCGCCGTCGTGCTGGTCGGCCATGATCCCGCGAGCGAGGTCTATGTCCGCAGCAAGCACACCCAGACCCAGGCCGCCGGCATGGCCTCGTTCGAGCACAAGCTGCCGGATGATGTGTCGCAGGCCGATCTGCTGGCGCTGATCGCGCGGCTCAACCGCGATCCCATGGTGCATGGCATCCTGGTGCAGCTGCCGCTGCCGAAATCGCTGCACACCGAGACCATCATCAACGCGATCGATCCGGCCAAGGACGTCGATGGCCTGCACCCCAACAATGCCGGCCGGCTCGCCGGGGGCTTGGCCGCGCTGTCTCCCTGCACGCCGCTCGGCTGCATCATCCTGACCAAGAGCGTGCACGCCTCGCTCGAAGGCATGAACGCGATCGTGATCGGCCGCTCCAATCTGGTCGGCCGTCCGCTGGTGCAATTGCTGCTGAACGAGAACGCGACGGTGACGATCGCGCATTCGCGCTCGCGCGATCTGCCGAAGCTCTGCGCCCAGGCCGATCTGGTCTATGCCGCGGTCGGCCGGCCCGAGATGGTGCGGGGCGACTGGCTGAAGCGGGGCGCGACCGTGATCGACGTCGGCATCAACCGTATCCCGGTGCCCGGCGGCAAGCCGAAACTGGTCGGCGATGTCGCGTTCCAGGAAGCGCTCAATGTCGCCGGCGCAATCACGCCGGTGCCCGGCGGCGTCGGGCAGATGACGGTGGCGTGCCTCCTGGTCAACACGCTGCGCGCCGCCTGTGCGATTGCCGGCCTGGCGGCACCGGCGGTGTGAGTTAAGGGCAAACTACTTCCACCGTCATTGCGAGGAGCGAAGCGACGAAGCAATCCATCGTCCCGCATGTGCGGTGGCATGGATTGCTTCGCGGAGCCTGTCATCCGGCGGCGCTTTGCGCCGACCGGGTGGCTCGCAATGACGAAATCGGCCCGGGAATGACGGCTGCGCCGTCACTTCTTCTTCGCGCGCTCGATGCCTTCGAGGATCAGCCTGCGGGCTTCGTCGGCGTCGCCCCAGCGCAGCACCTTCACCCACTTGCCCTTCTCGAGGTCCTTGTAGTGCTCGAAGAAGTGCTGGATCTGCTGCAGCGTGATGTCGGGCAGGTCGCTGTAGTTCTGCACCTTGTCGTAGCGCTGGGTCAGCTTCGATGACGGCACCGCGATGATCTTCTCGTCGCCGCCGGCCTCGTCCTCCATCAGCAGCACGCCGACGACGCGGACGCTCATCACCGCGCCCGGCACGATCGCGCGGGTGTTGACGATCAGCACGTCGCAGGGATCGCCGTCGCCGGACAGCGTGTGCGGGATGAAGCCGTAATTGCCGGGATAGCGCATCGGCGTGTAGAGGAAGCGGTCCACCACGAGCGTGCCGGCTTCCTTGTCCATTTCGTACTTGATTGGCTCGCCGCCGACGGCAACCTCGATGATGACGTTGACGTCGTGGGGCGGATTTTTTCCGATCGATATGGCGTCGATACGCATGGATTGCTCCGCGTGGCCTCTGGAAGTTGAGAACGATGTGATTTTTTGGTTGGCGCCGCCGGGCCGCGAAACGGCTCCCGGCCCGGCCTTGAGGCCGGGCTGGCCGACGCGCGCAGCGCTGGAGGCTGGTTTAGCCTTGCTGCAGCTGCGAGAGAAGCAGGATTTTCAGTTGGCCCAGGCGAAAGCGACCTTGTCGAGCGACTTGGGCCCGAACCGCTCCGAGGAGCGCGCCACCATCCGGCCGCCCAGCGCACGGTAAAACTCGGTCGCCGGCTCGTTGTCGGAGAGTGCCCAGATCACCATGCTCTTGAGGCCGCTCTGCATCAGGTCGCGGCGAGCGGAGGCGAACAGGCGCCGGCCGAAGCCAAGCCCCTGGAATTCCGGCCGCAGATAGAGCTCGTAGATCTCGCCTTCGAAATGCAGGCTGCGGGCGCGGTTGCGGCCGTAATTGGCGTAGCCTGCGATCCGGTCGCCGAACACCAGCACGCTGACGCGGCTGCCCTTGCGGATGGCGCTGTCCCACCACTGCGGGCCGCGGCGATTGATCAGCTTTTCGAGTTCGGCGCCGGGGATGATTCCCTGATACGCCGAGCGCCAGGCTTCGTCATGGGTAGACGCCACCGCCGCCGCGTCTGCAGCTTTGGCCGGCCGGACCTCGATTAGCGTTGTGCTCATGGGTGTAATCAAAGCAAGTCGGCGGGCCGCCTTCAAGGTCCATCGTTAATTATCGGTTAATCTGTGGATTTTTTGCATCAGTGTCGTGAGAACTTGTTCCGAAAGAGGACACTTGCCGGAGTTCAAGCGGCCAACCGCCGATCCGGAGCTGTGCAAAGCGTGTATCGCGAGCGCAGTATGACACTGCCATAGTTGGAAAAAGCTCATTCGGGGGCTGATTCGCGGCCAGGATTCTGCGAGCGAATCCAGACGCGATGTAGGTACTCCGACCGCGCCACGCCTGCGCCGCCGCAGTGGATTTTCGCGCCCGCCCGGCCTATGGCAGCGGCGGTATTTGTGCGCGCCGAAGTTGGCCTGATTACGAGCGGACTGCGATGACGCTCTACTTCCTGATCAAATATCTGCACGTACTCGGCGCCATCGTGATCCTGGGCACCGGGACCGGCATCGCCTTCTTCATGCTGGCGGCGCATCGCACGCAGGATGCGGCGTTCATCGCGCGCACGGCGGCGACCGTCGTGATCGCGGACATGATCTTCACGCTGAGTGCCATGCTGCTTCAGCCGGTGAGCGGCGGACTGCTGATGCTGTTGTCGGCAACGAGCATCACCGCGCGCTGGCTCGTGGTTTCGCTTGCGCTCTATGTGCTGGCCGGCGTGTTTTGGGTTCCCGTCGTCTTCATGCAGATCGAGATGCGCAATCTCGCGCAGGCGGCCGTCGAAAAAGGTCTTCCGCTGCCGCCGCGTTATTTTGCGCTGTTTCGCCGCTGGTTCCTGTTCGGTATTCCCGGTTTCGGCTCCGTGATGATCATCCTCTGGCTGATGATCGCGAAACCATTTTAGAGCAGTGTCGGCATTCCGGGGCGATGCGAAGCATCGAACCGCAGATGCGCAATTGCGCATCGGGGTATCTCGAGATTCCGGGTTCGCTTCGCGCCCCGGAATGACGCCAAATAGTCTGGGGCCTCATGAGTGACGACGCATCACATAACATCCTCGTGCTCGGCGCGTCGGGACTGATCGGGCGCGCCGTCACCGACGATCTGAGGGCGCGCGGCTTTCACGTGATCGGCATCGCGCGGCATTTCACGCCGGCGCAAAAGATGAGCGCAGCCGACATCGAGCTGCCCGTCATGTCGATGGATGCCGCGGCGCTGACGCAGCTGCTTCGCACGCACGAGGTCGACATCGTGGTGAACTGCCTCGGCGTGCTGCAGGATGGTCCGGGCAGCGACACAAGCGCGGTGCATCGCGACCTCGTCGCGCGGCTGTTGCAGGCGATCCGTGACAGCCACCGCGCCATCCGTCTCGTTCACATTTCGATTCCCGGCACAGCCGATGCGGACCGCACCGCCTTCAGCACCACCAAGCGCGAGGCCGAACGGCTGATCGTGGCATCCGGCATCCCCCATGCGATCCTGCGTCCGGGCTTCGTCATCGCGCCGTCGGCTTATGGCGGCAGCGCCATGCTGCGCGCACTGGCGGCGCTGCCGGTCGATCTGCCGGCCGAGGAGGCGGCGACGCCGTTCCAGCCGGTCGCAGTCGAGGATATCGCCGCCACCATCGCCTGGCTTGCGGCGCGCGATGTCGCCGATGAAGCGATTCGATCGGTGACATGGGACCTGATGCAGGAGCAGCCGATCTCGCTCGGCGGCGTCATCGCCCAGTTCCGCCGGTCGTTCGGTACGGCAACGCATCTCCGCATCGCGACGCCGCCGGTCCTGATCGATCTCGGCGCCCGCCTCGGCGATCTCGCGAGCCGGCTCGGCTGGATGCCGCCGCTGCGCTCCACCGCGATCGCCGAACTGCGCCGCGGCGTCACCGGCGATCCCGCAGGCTGGATGCAAGCGACCGGCATCGTGCCGAAGACAATCGCGCAAGCGGTCGGCGGGCGCCCCGCGACCATTCAGGACAAATGGTTCGCGCGGCTGTTCCTGGTCAAGGCGCTGATCTTCGTAACCCTCGTGCTGTTCTGGGTCGCATCCGGCTTCATCGCGCTGGTGATCTCCTATGACGCCGCCGCCGGCATCCTGAGCGCGCACCATTTCCCGCCCGCTTTGGTCGGGCCGGTCACGGTGTTGACCAGCCTGATGGACATGAGCATTGGAGTGCTGATCGCGATCCGCCGCACCGCGGCGTTCGGTCTGATCGCAGGCATCATCGCCTCGCTCGGCTACATGGTGGGATCGGCGATCCTGACGCCCGATCTCTGGATCGAGCCGCTCGGCGCGCTGGTGAAGACGGGACCTGCGATCGTGCTGATGCTGGTCGCGCTGTTGATGCTGGATAACCGGTAGCGTTTTCGAGCGAAGTGGGAACCGGTTCGCGTGAAGAAAACGCGTTGAGGGAATCGAGATGAGCACTTGGCCCGACGACGACGTGATCCTCTATGACGGCGTCTGCATCTTCTGCTCGCGCTGGGTCCGCTTCGTCATCGTCCGCGACACGGCACGCCGCTTTCGCTTCACGCCGATCCAGTCCGGCTACGGCACGCGACTGGCGAAGAGCTTCGGCATCGATCCTGACGACCCCGACACCAACGCCGTCGTCCATGGCGGCGTCGCCTACATGAAATCCGATGCGGCGCTGACGGTGCTGAGCCATCTGCCCGGCTGGCGCTGGACCCGCACGCTGTTCGCGGTACCCAAGCCGCTGCGCGACGCCGTCTACAGCCTGATCGCCCGCAACCGCTATCGCATCTTCGGGAAGTACGAGACGTGCTTCGTGCCCGACGCGGACATGCGGGCGAGGGTGCTGGAGTAGTCTCCGTCATTGCGAGCGAAGCGAAGCAATCCATCTCTCCGCTTGTGGCAGCATGGATTGCTTCGCTGCGCTCGCAATGACGATGCGACTATTTGCGCGGCAGTGCCGCCACCACTTCCCTCGCCGCCCGCTCCCCCGAGTCCCGCGCGCCGTGCGCGGTCGAGAAAAACTCCGGCGAAGTCGCTTCGCCGGCGAAGAACAGCCGGCCGTCGACCGGCGCGGCCAGCACGGCGCGCTTGTCCGCGTGGCCGGGCAGTGCGTGCGAGTAGGAGCCGCGGGCGAATGGGTCGTGGGCCCAGCGGGATTCGCTGAGCGGCTTCAGCTTGCGGCGGAAATCGGTGCCGAGGAAGGAGACGATCTCGTCGATGCTGTGCGCGGCGATGGCGCCGTCGCCGGCATTTTCGAGCTGTCGCGCAAACCGGCCGCCGAAGAAGCCTTCGATGCAGGGCTGGCCGAACGGGCGGATGTGATAGGTGCCCATCTCGGTGCGCATGGTGGCGCCGCGCAGATTGCCTTCCTTCGGCAGCGCCTCGGGCTCGGCGAGCGCCAGCGTCACCTTGTCGGCGAGGCCGAGCGGCAGGCCGCGCG
This sequence comes from Bradyrhizobium sp. BRP56, assembly GCF_020194035.1. NCBI lineage: Bacteria > Pseudomonadati > Pseudomonadota > Alphaproteobacteria > Hyphomicrobiales > Nitrobacteraceae > Bradyrhizobium > Bradyrhizobium sp. BRP56. Next base: position 35,535 of record NZ_JADYVV010000056.1, on the reverse strand, counting down.
CGGCGTCGAGCTTGTCCGGCAGCGCAGGCGAAAAGCGGATCGCCTGATCGGCGATCAGGTTGGTCGGCACGGTGACGATCACCTTGTCCGCCTCAAGCACGCCGCGCGAGGTCTCGATGCGGATGCGCTTGCCGGAGTGATCGATCAGCCTGACCTCGCAGTTCAGCGCGACCGGCACCTGCGCGCCATAGGCCGCGATCAGCGTGCCATAGCCGCGCCGTACCCGCCAATTGATGTCGGTGTCTTCATAGGCGTCGACGTCGAGGATCGAGACCTGGTCGAGCTCGCAGCCGTTCACATAGGTCGAGATCGCATCGATCATCGGGTTCCAGCGGTTGCCGGGCTCGAGGTACAGGCTGGCCGGGCAGTCCTTGCCGTGCCGCGCCGCCTGCTCGATGCGGTCGTAGAATTGGTCGAGTGCGTGCGTGAAGTCGTCGCGAGCGGCCTGCGGGAACGCCTCGCCGTAGGCGCGCTCGCGCCACGGCGGCAGGTCCTTGTTGAGCTCGAAGTTGAGTTGCCGGGCGATGCCGACAAAGCTGTTCTGGTCGGCCGAGTGCAGCCAGCCGCAGCCGACGTCGAACACCACGTCAGGCGCGGCCTGAATCGTATGCGCGCGGCCGCCGAGGCGGTCGCGGGCTTCCAGCACGATCGTGGAGAGGCCGGAGTCCTTCAGTGCGTTCGCGGCACCGAGGCCTGCGGCGCCGGCGCCGATGATGGCAACATCGATCGTGGAGGGAAGGGAAGTCATGTCCCGGCTCTAGCACGTCCGCCGCCGGGCCTGAAGCCGCCACATGCATGACTGTCATCACCCGCGCAGGCAAAGGCGGGTGATCCAGTATTCCGGAGACAGCAGTGATTGAGCCGATGAGCCGCGGCGTACCGGGTGCCCCGGTCAAGCCGGGGCACGACAGGCTACTACGCCGCCGCTTAAGCTACAGCTTCCTTGGCCTTTTCGGCGCGCTTGCGGTCGTTCGGGTCGAGGTGCTTCTTGCGCAGCCGGATCGACTTCGGCGTCACCTCGACGAGCTCGTCGTCCTCGATATAGGCGAGCGCCTTTTCCAGCGTCATCCGGATCGGCGGCGTCAGGCGCACCGCCTCGTCCTTCGAGGTGGTACGGATGTTGGTGAGCTGCTTGCCCTTCAGCACGTTGATCTCGAGGTCGTTGTCGCGGGTGTGCTCGCCGACGATCATGCCCTTGTAGACCTTCCAGCCCGGCTCGATCATCATCGGGCCGCGGTCCTCCAGCTTGAACATCGCATAGGCCACCGCTTCGCCCTGGTCGTTGGAGATCAGCACGCCGTTGCGGCGGCCCTGGATCTCGCCCTTGTAGGCGGCATAGCCGTGAAAGATGCGGTTCATGATCGCGGTGCCGCGGGTGTCGGTGAGCAGTTCGCCCTGGTAGCCGATCAGGCCGCGGGTCGGCGCGTAGAACACCAGCCGCAGGCGGTTGCCGCCGGAGGGGCGCATCTCGATCATCTCGGCCTTGCGCTCGCTCATCTTCTGCACGACGACGCCGGAATGCTCCTCGTCGACGTCGATCACGACTTCCTCGATCGGCTCCTGCCAGGCGCCGGTCGCCTCGTCCTTCTGCAGCACGACGCGCGGGCGCGACACCGAGAGCTCAAAGCCCTCGCGGCGCATGGTCTCGATCAGGATCGCGAGCTGCAATTCGCCGCGTCCGGAGACTTCCATGGAATCCTTGTCGGCGGCCTCGACGACGCGCAGCGCGACATTGCCCTCGGCCTCGCGCATCAGGCGGTCGCGGATCATGCGCGAGGTCACCTTGTCGCCTTCGGTGCCGGCGAGCGGCGAGTTGTTGACGATGAACGACATCGACACCGTCGGCGGATCGATCGGCTGCGCCGGCAGCGGCGTCTCGACGGTGGGATCGCAGAAGGTGTCGGCAACGGTGCCCTTGGTGAGGCCCGCGATCGCGACGATGTCGCCGGCCTCGGCCTCCTCGAGCGGGGTGCGCTCAAGGCCGCGGAAGGCGAGGATCTTGGTCAGGCGGCCGCTCTCGATCAGCTTGCCGTCGGCGGACAGCACCTTGACCTGCTGGTTCGGCTTGATCGAGCCCGAGGAGATGCGGCCGGTGATGATGCGGCCGAGATAGGGGTTGGCCTCGAGGATGGTGCCGATCATGCGGAACGGACCTTCCTCGACCTTCGGCGGCTCGACGTGGCGCACGATCAGGTCGAACAGCGGCTGCATGCCGAGGTCCTTCGGACCCTCCGGGCTCTCCGCCATCCAGCCCTGCTTGGCCGACCCGTACAAGATCGGGAAGTCGAGCTGCTCCTCGCTGGCGTCGAGCGCGGCGAACAGGTCGAACACCTCGTTGATGACTTCGGTCGGGCGCGCGTCGGGACGGTCGACCTTGTTGATCACGACGATCGGCTTCAGCCCGATCTTGAGCGCCTTCGACACCACGAACTTGGTCTGCGGCAGCGGGCCCTCGGCGGCGTCGACCAGCACCAGCGCGCCGTCCACCATGTTGAGGATACGCTCGACCTCACCGCCGAAGTCGGCGTGGCCGGGGGTGTCGACGATGTTGACGCGAATGTCCTTCCACTGCACCGAGGCGGCCTTGGCCAGGATGGTGATGCCGCGCTCGCGCTCCAGGTCGTTGGAGTCCATGGCGCGCTCGGTGACCTTCTGGTTCTCGCGGAAGGTGCCGGATTGCTGCAGCAGGCGGTCGACGAGGGTGGTCTTGCCGTGGTCGACGTGGGCGATGATGGCGACGTTGCGAAGGTTCATGGCTCTTCTTCTGGTCGTGCAATGGTCAGATGCGCGATCTCGCCGGACCAGTTTGGCCGGCCGCTCGCTCGCGTGGCCCATTCGGGCCCGGATCACGCTCATACCCAAGAAATTTGACGGGGACGCATCACCCCAAAAAGGAAGCCCGGTCAGAGGACCGGGCACCTTGCGCGTTGCGGCGCAATATAGTCAGAAGACGCCAAAAAACAATGATTTATTGGCTGTTTGGAGGGCTGATTTTGGTTCCAAAAGCGGGTTTTGAGGGGCTTTCAGGTCTTACTTCCGGGTAATCGCGAACACGATCAGGCCAAGCCCGCCCAGCGCCACCATCATCACGAACATGGTGATGGGGTCGCCGCCGGCCCCGGCGCCCATCTTGGCGTTGAGAATGGCGCACAGGACGCCAGGGATCAGCAGGATCACCCCCACCACCAGCATGAGGGCGGTCAGGCAGCCGTTGCGCTGTCTCTGTTCCGGGTTTTGCTGAAAACTGCTCACGATACCCCGGACTAGCGTCCCTTAATCGCGGCGCGGATCAGCATCACGCCGGCGAAGCAGACCGCGAGCCCGAGCAGGATCAGGAAAAGAATGGAGGGATCGGTCTTCGACTCGCTCAGGACGCCGAACCCGAACAGCAGGGCGCAGAGCCCGGGCAGCAGCAGGATCAGCCCGAACACCACCATGAACGCGGTGGCGCAGCCGCTGCGTGGCGACTGCGGCGGCGGGACGTATTTGTAGGGTGGCTCCGATGGTGCAGGCGGGATGGGCGGTGGATTGGTCTCGCTCATCGCGGCACCTCCTCGCTTTGCCGGACTTCACGGTAGGTCTGGCCGGCCAGCGCGGCGCGGATGCCGTCGATCTTTCCGTCACGGTAGAACAGATTGTAGGTGTCGAACGGGATGATCGCGCCGCTCTCGGTGACGAAGTGGATGCAGCTTCGCTTGACGTTGCCGACGCAGAAATTGAAGCGGTCGAGAAACTGCACGATGGTGACGCGGAACACGTTCTCGTAGGTCAGCCCCTCCGGCACCTCGAAGCTCGGCAGGCAGCACAGCAATTCGCAGACCCGCTCCGAGGTGTTCAGCGGCCCCGACGACAGCGAGAACAGGTCGACAAACTTCTCCCGCAACACCGGATATTTCTCCGGGCTGATGGTGTTGGGCATCACGGCGATGAGCTGCTCCTGCGGGATCAGCGACGTCAGCGGCAACACCTTGTCGCCGTTGCGCAGGCCATAGCCGATCGAGATGCTCTCGGGATTGCAGGGCAACGGGATCATGTCGTCAGCGCCGAACACCCCGGTCTCGATCACGCGCCGGCGGATCTCCGACAGCATGATGCGGTCGGTGTCCTTGTTGAAATGCTCGTTGCGGCCGGCATCCTGCACCGGCTGCAGCGTGACGCCGCGGACGCACTTCCAGGTCAGCGCGTGGCGGACGATGTCGCCGATCTCGCCGTCGTTGACGCCGCGCTTGATGGTCGCGACCAGCGTGGTCGAGACGCCCTCGCGCTCGAGATTCTCCAGTGCCTGTTGGCGGATCTTGCGTAAGTCCGCGCCGCGCAGATTGACCAGCGCCTCGCGCTGCAGCGAATCGAACTGCAGATAGACCTCAAGCCCGCGCTTGTTCTCGGCGAGCTTCGCCACGAAGTCGGGCTCGCGCGCGATCCTGAGGCCGTTGGTGTTGATCATGACATGGCGGATCGGGCGCGCGCGCACCGCATCCAGAATGGCGAAGAAATCCGGATGCAGCGTCGGCTCGCCGCCGGATATCTGCACCAGGTCGGGCTCGCCCTCGCTCGCGACCAGCGCGTCCAGCATCTTCTCGATCTTCGCCAGCGGCGTGAAGCCGGTGCGTGCCGGCGAGGAATCCGCAAAGCACACCGGGCAGGTCAAATTGCAATGCTCGGTGATCTCGATCAGTGCCAGGCAGGAGTGCTGCTCGTGGTCGGGGCACAGCCCGCAATCATAGGGGCAGCCGAATTCGGTGTGGCGCTGGAACGCGAGCGGCCGGTCGCCGGGCTTGATGAAATCCTTGCACAGCCGCCAATAGGCCGCATCCGTCGAGACCAGCGTCGACTGCACGCCATGCTGCTTGCAGCGCTTCTCGTACCAGACCTCGTTGCCTGATATCTGGATCTTGGTCGGCACCAGGGCCAGGCAGGTTTCGCATAGCGACTGGGTCTGGCCCCAGAAGATGTAAGGGCGTGCCTTACGCAGCGGCGCGTTCATGCTTCAAGCTCACATTCGGCGCCGTCGCCAGCATGACGGCGGCGTAAATCATGACAAACAGCGACAGCAGGTGAAACAGCGAGAATGGTCCGATCAGCGCGCCATAGGGCTTGATGAATTCCCACAGGAAGCGCTGCAGCCCGTAGTAGAACAGCACGAGGTAGAATCCGTTGGTGATGACGGCGGCATTTCGGTTCAATACGGCCCAGACATAGAATGCCGCGAACCCCGCCATCGCCAGGCTTTCATAGAGCTGCACCGGATGGCGCAGCACGCCGTCGCCGAAATCATGGCCCCAGGGCAGCGTGGTCGGCGTGCCATAGGTGAAATCCTCGAGCCCCGCGAAATAGCAGCCGAGACGGCCGACCGTGACGCCGATCGCAAGCGGCAGCGCGAACCGCGCGCCGGTGCGCAGCGAAATCCCGTGTCGCCATTTGTAGAGCTCGATCGCGACGATGCCGCCGGCCAGCGCGCCCTCGACCGAGCGGGCGACGCCCGCCATCCCCGAAAACCACAGGTTCAGCGTGCCGAAAATGTAGGCGCCGGCCCCGGCGCCGAACAGCAACGCGGCGATGTAGGGCAGTTCGAAGGATTGCCGGGGGAACTGCAGCCCGCGCCGGCGCGACAGCCACCACATCGCGAGCGCGGCCGCGCCCCATGCTGCAACATCGAAGACGGCGTGAAGTTCTGCCCCACTCATGAGGCGAGTGTAGCGCGGTTTTCGCGGTCCGCGATAGCGCCTTCCCGATTGCAATGGCGGGGCGAGGTTATCAACCCGTCCGCCTGGGAGCGGCGGGCTGATGGACCACGCCGGCGACGCCGGCCCGCGCAAAACGACAAAGGCTGTAACCGCGCCAGAACGGATATAGCCGATGTTACGGCGTCCATCCGAAGCGCTATATCCGAACTGACGGCTGGGCTTTCGACCTTCCCAGGATGACATTCTGTCCGGAGTGCAGGACCCGTCCCGATTGCGCGGAGCGATTGCGATGAGGAAGGCTACGATGGATTTTTCGCGGATGTCGGATGGGATCCGGCTGCATCACGCCTCTCATCGCGACGATGGACACGATGGTGACGACGAGTCGGGTCCGGCACCGAGCAGCCCGTTTGCAGGGCTCGATGCGCATCCCGCAACGTCGAATTCCCCGCCTTATGACTCTGGCCCGGGCCAATCCGACCATCCCACCGCGTCGGGGGTCGACACGTACGGCCACGTCGGCAACCACACTGCGGCGAGCCTGGATGCTTCGGCAACGAAGCCTGCTGCCGGCGCATCCCATTCCGCGACGGGCATCGCTTCGATCGAGAGCGGGGCGAACACCGCCGGGAACGGCGGAGACGGTTACTTTTACGGAGGCATCATTCACGCATCCCTGTTGATCTATGAACCGATCAACATTTCGGTGAGTTTGGGATACGGCTCGGCCGCCGTGGCCAACCAGTCCAACGATTTGAATGTCGATCAATCCGCCTTTCAGATGGCCGGCGTCGGCGGACATGGTGGGAATGACAACCTTGCATCGGGAGGCAGCATCAGTGCTTCCCTGGGCCCCGGCGTGATCGGGAGCGGCGACAACGGCGCCGGAAACGGCGGCAGCGGCTATTTCTCGGGTGCGTTGGTGGACGCTCCGGTGGTGATCTATCATCCGATCAATATTGCGGTGGCGAGCTCAGGCGGCACGGCCCATGCAAGTCAATCGAACACAGTCGACATCGATCAATCGGCTACGCAGGTCGCGGGCGTCGGCGGCAGTGGCGGAAATGGCAATGTGGCCGTCGGCGGCAGCATCATCACGCTCGACCCCAGCTGGGGATCAAGCAACGGAGGGAGCGTCTGGGACGCTCAAACGGGCGGGAGTCAGGCCGGCAATGGCGGCGACGGCGCGTTCCACGGGAGTCTCGTGCATTCCTCGATCTTAGTGTACGACCCGATCAACATCGCAGTCGCGGGCTATGGCTCCAACGTTCATTCAGTCCAGACGAATGACGCCGACGTGGATCAATCCGTACTTCAGATCGCCGCCATGGGCGGGCACGGCGGCAATGGCAACGCCGCGACGGGCGGCCATGCAAGCCTTCTTTCCCACGGCTTGTGGGGCGGCTCCGACACGATTGCGACCGGCTCGAACGGCGCAGGCAACGGCGGCAACGGCTATTTTGCCGGCAGCCTGATCGATGTCAGCGTCGCGATCTATGCACCCGTCAATATCGCAATGGCGGGGCCCCATTCGACGGCCGTGGCCGATCAGGTCAACAACGTGCACATCGACCAGAGTGCGGTCCAGATTGCCGGACTTGGTGGGGACGGCGGCTACGGCAATCTCGCGCTGGGTGGCGATCTTTCCGCCCATCTTCTGTCCGATCTTCACCTGTTGGCATAGCGAAGCATCGCGCCGCTCGCGCAGGCCGGTCGCAAGGTAGCGGACTCCCTGCGCATGCAAATCTCGCGCAGAGGCGCCTCCCGATGTTTCGAGCTCCGATGTTGCGCGACGAATGTCATACTTTCGTACGTAGGTCGACCAACCCGGATGGTGTCCGATTTGACATCTATCGGCAGCGCGCATCGCCGGATCAGACTCGCCCGTGCGCGTCCGCCTGATCGGGATGGATGATGCACGACAGCCAACACAAGGACGGAGGCTCAAATGTTGCCCAAGGCGATCAGCATCTCGGATTCGATCGAATTCAAATCGATCAACACCGGTGGTCAAAGTGTCGGAAATGGCGGCGACGGTACCTTCAAGGGAGCTATCATCAGCAAGCCGACCCTCAACTTCGATCCAACCAACAAGGCAGAAGGCGCCGATGTGCATGTGAACACCGGCGACCACGTCACTCAGACGGCAGATTGGGACGCCGGCGGCGCGAACGCGACGGCCTCGGTGTTTGCGAAGGCCCATGGCGGAAGCGCCGAGTCGAACGGAAGCCAGAAATCCTACAGCGGCCACGATACCTCCAAGGTATATGCCAATACGGATGCCACTCAGATCAACAAGCTCTCGGTGGACCAGCACCAAGATGTCCTGGCCGGCATCGGCGGCAATGGCGGAGACGGCAACGCCGCGCTGGGCGGAGAAGTGAGCTTCCACCTCGATACATTCTGACCATCGGCTCGTCCGACCGTGGCGGGACCGGCGGCCATTGCTGCCGGTCCCGCAGTTCAAGCCGATGCCCCGCCGATGCGCTTCTTGGCAGATCGCGTTGGCTGTCGGGCAAGTGCGCCGGACTTCGATTTCAGGCGGTGACGATCATGCTGATGCCGCCCATACGGTTGCCTGTCCTGCCGCAGATCTCGACGCCACTGCACGCGGCCCTTTGGTCCTGTGCGGGACCGCTTGGTCTCGTATTCGCGTATAGCTGCAGCTACAACCTGCTTTTATTTGCGCCCTCCATCTACCTTCTTCAGATCTACGACAGGGTGTTGTCGAGCCGGAGCGGCGACACGCTGCTCCTGCTCACGCTCATTGTCGCGATCACGGTCGTGGTCGGCGGCGTTTTCGATGCCTTGCGGCGCGCTGTCCTGGGTCGCCTTGGCGCCTGGCTCGACGATCGGCTCCGTCCTTGCGCGCTTTCGGCCAGCCTCGAATCCGCGTTTCGCAGCGATTGGACGCGGGCGTCGGACGCATATCGGGATCTCACCGCGCTGCGCCAGTTCATCGATTCCGGCGCATGTCCGATGCTGTTCGACGCACTCTGGGCGCCCCTGTTCCTCCTGGTCCTCTTTCTCATCCATCCCCTGCTTGGCGTGGTAGGCGCCTGCTGTGTGGCTTTCCTCTTCGCTCTCACGGTTGCCGGAGATCTGGTTACCGAGGACGTTCTGCTCAGATCCGGCGCCGCGCTGTCCAGAAGCTACGGCCGCCTCCAGGCCGCCGCAGGCAACATCCACATGATCCGCGCCATGGGAATGCTCGATAGCGCTGCGCGCACGATCTACCATGACGCGCAGGAGGCACGCAGAGAGCACGATGTGGCAGTCCGGCGAAGCGAGATCGTGATGCTGGTCACCAAACCGGTCCGCGCGCTGTCGCAGGTGTTGATAATGGGGGCTGCCGCGTGGCTTGTCCTCGAGCACGGAAAGAGTCCGGCGATCATTTTTGCTTCGACACTGATGTTCAGCCGCGCGCTCGCGCCGGTCGAAAGTGCGATCGCAGGCTGGAAGTCACTCAGGTCGGCCGTGCGTGCCTGTCAGCGGCTCGGCGCGGTTCTCGCCGCGTCCCCCGCCGCCGCCGGACGGCAGGATCCGGAGGGTTCGCAGCGGCAGACGTCGGGCGGTCTCGTTGTCGACAACGTCGGCGTGAGGCTATCGGGGACCAACCACCTTCTGCTGAACGGTGTCTCGTTCACGCTCGCGCGCGGAGAATGCCTTGGCATTATCGGTGCGTCCGGGTCAGGCAAGTCCCTGCTTGGCCGGGTGATTGCCGGGCTGTCGACGCCAACTCATGGCTGTGTCCTGCTCGACAATACCGACGTCTCGCTGCTTCGCGAGGGCCTAAGCGGTCACCGTCTCGGTTATCTCCCCCAGGACATCGACCTGCTCGGCGATACGATAAGCGATATCATCGCACGGCTTGATGATGCCGATCGGCGGAAGGTCGTGGAAGCGGCCAAGCTGGTCGGAATTCATGAGGCGATCATGCGTCTGCCGAACGGGTACGACACGGTGATTCACCGTGAAAAATCCTTCTCGCGCGGATATCGGCAGCGCCTCGGTCTTGCCCGGGCCTTTTTCGGCGGTCCACGCCTGATCGTTCTCGACGAACCGAATGCCAGTCTCGATTACGGGGGCGAGCGAATGCTGCTGGACGCTATCGAGCGCATGAAGCTCGCCGGTGTCATCCTGGTCGTCGTCACTCATCGTATGGGTCTCCTTGCAGCCACAGACAAGATTGCCATCATGGAAGAGGGGGCGGTCGTCGCTTTCGGCGACAGCGAGGAAATCTTTGAGCGGCACCTGAGCCGACCCCAGGTTACATCGCGGACTGCGCCATGATCCGCAATCCTCTCACCATCTGGAAGCTTCCTACGATATCGAGGCTACCCGCGATCTGGGACCGGCTCGTGCGACCGCCGGCAAGCCCCCCGCTCGCCGCCGGACGACTCGGAGCCGTGGTTACCGCGATCGACGATTTCGAGCCCCTCGAATATCCATGGTGTGCGACCCCGACAGCCATCTCTCCGCGTAGGCGGCTTCGCGGTATCACCCTGGCGGGCAACCTGCTGGTGCTCTGCTTCATGCTGGGGCTTGGCACATGGGCGTGCCTCGCGCCTCTCGAGAGCGCCGCGATCGCTTCCGGCGTCGTGGAATCGGAATCGAGCCGCAAGACGATTCAGCACCTGGAAGGCGGGATCGTCAGGAAGATCCTGGTTTCGGACGGCGATATCGTGCGAAGCGGACAGACGCTGATCGCGCTGGACGACACCCGGCCCGGTTCGGAGGTGCAAAGCCTTCAAGGCCAGTTGTGGGATGCAATTGCTCGTGCCGCACGGCTTCAGGCCGAGCAGCAGAATTTTGAGAGCATCGCAATCCCGAGCGCGCTGGAACAGGACAGCAAGCGAAATGGGGTGGCCGCCGCCGCGGTATCGGCGCAGCAGTTCATTTTTCAGGCGCGCCGGCAGGTTCATGAGTCGCAGCTTGCGGTCATTCGCGAACGGAGGCTTCAAGTCGAGAGGGAGATCGAAGGTCTCAAGGCTCAGCAGAGCGCCACCGGGCAGCGGGTCGACATCGTCCGGGAAGAACTGGATATGGTTACGACGCTCGTGAACAAGGGACTCGAACGGCGGCCGCGGCTTCTGAACCTGCAACGTGAACTGGCCGACGTTGAAGGTCGCCGCGGCGAGATCACCGCGCAGATTTCTCGCGCCGGACAGGTCATCAGCGAGCAGCAGGCCACCTTGTTCAAGCTCGAGAGCGACAGGCAGAACGAGATCGCACAGTCGCTTCGTGAAGCACAGAACCAGATATTCCAGCTCCGCGAGCGGTTGCTTGCGGCCAGGGATCAGCTATCGCGAACGGAGGTGAAGGCGCCTGAGGACGGCGTGATAACCGACTTGCGGATCCATACGACGGGAGGCGTCATCGGGGCGGGTGCTCCGCTCATGGAGCTGGTGCCGCGGCAAGACCGCCTCATCGTGACCGCCCGCCTGAGGCCCGAGGATATTGATGTGGTTCATTCCGGCCTCAATGCCGAGGTGCATCTCGTGCCGTACAATCAGCGTCGCGTACCGCGCCTGAAGGGAATCGTCGTGCACGTATCGGCAGACCGGCTACTCGACAAGCGTACCGACCAGCCATACTACGCGACCAAGATCCGGATCGACGATGCGCAGATCGCCGCAAACGACTTCCAGATCGTCCCCGGTATGCCGGTTCAAGTGTTCATCACCACGGGGCGCGGTACCGTCGCACTTTACGCGCTCAGGCCCCTGCTCGACAGCTTCCGTGGTGCATTCAGAGAGGATTGATCCCGCTCAGCGTGACTAGGTCTCCGGCATTGGGGCTGTGCCCGGGTCGTGATCGCGATTCTGCGCGAGCGACCGGCCGCGCCAGCGGAGGACCGCCTCCGTGCGATTGTGAGCGGCACATTTCCTCATGATATGCTGAATGTGCATTTTGACGGTGCTTTCCGAGAGCTTCAATTTGGCTGCGATCAGCTTGTTGGGCAGGCCGAGCTCCAATTCCGCCAGGACGTGCTGCTCTCGAGGCGTGAGATCGCTCCGGTCGATGACCGCCCTGGCTGCCTCGTTCATCAGGTATGCGGACGCGAGCCCGCGCGCGTCCGGCGGATCGAAACCCGGCATCCTGTTCATTTCGGCGACCGGCAACGGCCTGTAGACGCCGCCGACAAGAACAAGGCGCAGGCCGGCTATGACGACCTCGATTGGTAGCGAGGTGGGAAGAAAGCCGCGAACACCCCGCTGCATCGCGGCTTGCGCGGTCGGCTCATCGTCATGGTTTGACAGGATTGCGACGGCGGCATTGGGACAGTGCTCGGCCACGAAGGCGAGATCGTCCTCGACCGAGGGATCGCCGATGGGCTTGTCCGCGATGCTCAGCAGCACCAGACGAACGTCGCGGGCCGACATGCAGTCCAGGCCCTGGACCGTTGCCATGTCGAGGATCTCGAAGTCGGCCAATTCCCGTCTGAGGACGTTGAGAATACATGTGCGCGGCAACAGGTGCGGCTCGATGATCACCAGAACCGGTACGTGAAGCGCTCCATTGAGCCGTTTTGAGGTTATGTCGTCCATGATTTCCTCGGAATGAAAAGAATTTCTGCGACAGTCCCATCGATCCGTATTGCGCATTTACCGTTGCGGCATTCATCCTGAATGCATCATCACGCGCAGCCCCGACATCAGGATCGCATCCATTGCGGGATAGCCTGGCGCCTCGGTGGGAAATTCTTTCCGCTCAAATCATTTGGACGCGCGCCGTGGCGCGGTCGACGCATCCCCTATTTGCAGATATTTCGATACGCCGTTGACGCCGCCGACCCCGACTTGCCGTCGACGACATACGCTTCATCCTCCTTCACAAGATACAGAAACGGCCTCCCTCCAGTCTCTCCGCCCGACGCACTTCTTCCTTTCACGCGCCCGCAAATCGTATCCACGGCGCGTCCGAACGTGTTCTTTCGCATGGCGCGCTTCATGTCGCTGAATTCGGCCGATCCCGGATCCTCTATCTGCGCTGCAATCGTGACCTTCGCTTTGGTGAGGACAGGATCTGCCATGTCCGCGGCGTGTTCGGGTGTCGGGAGGTTGATCCTCGTCCGCGGGGACGCCGCCTTGGCGAGGTCGGGCGGTCCGTGTTTCTTCGATGATGGTCTCCTGCCGGATTTTGCCGGGGTTGCAGAATTCGATTTGACGATCGCAGGCGCAGGCGCTAACGCCGCCGGCACTGGCTCTGTGGGTCGGGCGACTGCAACCTTGTCGAAACAGGGTCTTGACTCACACCCAAGGAAATCCCCTCGGGAAGGCGCGAACCAGCCAAAGCCGATCAGGATTCCTGCCAGCGCTCCGACAAAAAGCAGTCCCATCCGATTCCCCTCCTCGGGAGCTCGGCTCGCACTCATAACTAGGACTAATTCCGCGCTGGTGATCCTATCTGTTGCGCAAAAGCGTTAAGCGCTCATTAAGCGCGCGGGGTTGGGGCGATAGGACGAACCCCTACGGCGATGTCGGGTTTAGCGTCGGCTTCCGGAAGCATGGCGGATGCGACGAATAATGAGTACACACCCTAGTTCTGCGGGTTGTCCTCGCTTGGATACACGCCGCGCAGCACTTCCTCGAAATGATCCTTGACGGCGTCGTTGCACAGGCAGGAGCGCTGCCGCAGCTTGTCCGGGTCGCGGATCACGATCGCGCCGCGGCGCGTCTCCAGCACGCCTTCCGCCTTGAAGTTCTGGATCACGCGGCTGGTGTAGCTGCGGCCGACGCCGAGCAAAGTCGAGAGCTGTTCATGCGTGAGTGGCACCATGCCGTTGCCATTGGTGCGCTCCATCGCCGAGATGATCCATTTCGCCGCGCGCTGCTCGATCGAGTGGATCGCATTGCAGGCGGTCGACTGGAAAATCTGCGCCAGCATGCAGTCGGCATAACGCGCGAAGATGTTGCGCACGGAGATCGACGTCAGCTTGGCGGCGTCGAGCTTGCTGACCGGCAGCCGCGCGAACGGGCCGCCGAACTTGACGGTGATGCGGGTATAGGCCGGCAGGAAGCCCTGGCTGACGATGCCGCCGACCGCGCCCTCGCGACCGACCAGGATGGTCTCGACATCGCGGCCGTCCTCATTGGGCACCATGTAGGACGCAAGGCTCGGCCCGCATGGAAAATGCACGGTCTGGACGTCGTCGCCGGGATTGTAGAGCAGATCGCCGGCCGCGGCCTCGACCAAGGCAAGGTGCGGCGCGATCAGTTCGTAATCGGCGGCGTTCAGCCGGCGCAAAAGATTGTTGAACGGCCGGTCACTCGTCCCGGCCAACTCGGTCCGTTTCGTGATCATTGGAAATCCTGAGAACCCAACGCGGACCATAATCGGAAGGTTCCCGGATTTATGTTCACTAGTGAACAGACGCGGCAGCCCGCGATGTGATGGGTTTCACCTCGGGAACAGCCGGCGTGCTTTCAGGCGCCGGTCGCGGGCCAATCCGGCCGGACTGATCCGGTCTTTTCATCCATGCTTTAAAAACGGAAACTGGCACGCCATGGACTTCACCCCCAATGCCGGCATGCCCGGTGACGTCCTCGTGGTTGAGGACGATCCGATCATCTCGCTCTATTTCGAGGACACCATCCTCGGCTTCGGCGCCCGGACGGTGCGCACCGCCACGAACGTCGCCCGGGCGCTCGAGCTGATCGCCGAACGCGCGCCGGATTTCGCGCTGCTCGACGTCGGCCTCGTCAGGGGCGAGAAGACGTTCGCCATCGCCGAGCGGCTGGATGTGCTGAAGGTGCCGTTCGCTTTCGTCACGGGTTACGGTGCGGATATCCGGCTGCCGGCATCGCTCGCCGGCAAGCCGCGGCTGACCAAACCGTGCTCGAGCGAGGCGCTGGAGGCGGCGCTGCGAAACGGACGTTGACGCATTGCCGGCTTCGGCCTCGCCGTCGGCGCGTTCGTCGTCTACCATACAGCCTGTCGGATTCGGTGACGCAAACGCTTCGGGAAAGCGTCATGGTGGTCAGGATATTTGCCGCGCCCGCAGCCGCGCTCGCTCTCGGGCTGCTGCTAGCGCCGCCGTTCGGCTCGGCCGTCGTCGGTCGCTTCGTGTCGCCAGCTCTCGCTACGCCGGCCGCACTTTCGAGCGAGCAATCGGCCGCGCTTGAGACCTATGACAAAGCCTTGAAGGGCTTCGAGTCGATCCTGCGCCAGCGCCGCGCGCAGATCGATTCGAAGCAGCCGTTGCCCGACTTGCCGGGCCAGGCGATCTATCTGGCCCGTGTCGAGATGATGAGCGCCTACAAGGACCTCACCGATGCGCTTCCGTCCAGGATTGGAAGACCCAACAGATTCGGAATTCCCCCGGCCTACTTCAACGCCGACAATGAGCCGCTGCTCGATGAGTACAGGAAGCTCTTCGACGTCATGGAGGCCCCGCCCGCCGGTGCGCAGACATCCGATACGCCATTCAAAGACGTGGTCGATCTGGCGACGGTGATCGCGCGGGCCAAGGGTCTTGACGCCGCCGACGCCGCCGTCGCGGGCCGTATCAGCCTCGGCCTCTTCTTTGCCGAGACGAACGGCAAGCAGAATGCGGGCAATGCACGATCGAACACCTATAAAGGAAGCCTGCAGACCGGCCCGTCCGAGGATCGCGACGGCCGAAGGAAATGGGCCGCCATCAAGGGGTCGATCGCGACACTCGATCCTGCGCTGAGCCGTCGCGACGACCGGGAAGAGGCGCGGGTCGGCAACCTCGACCACAGGTTCAATCACTGGACCGCCGTGCGGGACGGCCTCATGAACGCACACGCCGAACTTTTCCCGCAGGTCGCGGCGATCCAGAAAGCGCTGCCGGACCCGATCGATCAGATGAAGGTCTTTGAGCTGATCCAGATCATTCCCACGCCGACCAGGGCAGCGCTCAAATCGGGCAACCTCGTCGGCTACAGAATTTCCGATCCCAGGATCATGCGATATCTGCGCAACAACAGCGTCTTCGCGTTCGGCCGGGCCGACCGGGCAAGAACATCCGCGACCTTCCGCGAGATCCTCGATGCGATGTGGCTGTTCAACGCCAAGTTCGAGCAGGCGCTTGCCAAGTTCACGGAGATCAAGTCGGGCAAGCCGGGCTGAGGAGGAGTCGATCGCTCGGCCGTCAGGGTGGACCGAGCAGCGCCCATCGCGGCTCGCAGAATTCCTTCACAGCGGAAGCGACGCTGCTGCTGATGAGGTTTTGGCGCTCGGGCGAGTCCATCTCGCGTTCCTCGTCCCGGTTGATGATCGAGCCCGCCTCCAGCAGGATCGCGGGCATCGCGGTCTTTCTCAGCACGATGAGTTCATCATTGCTGTAGACGCCGGTATCCTTGTTCAGCAACGGGTGCTGGTAACGACCCATGATGGCCTGGCTGTATTGCTCGGCATAATGCAGGCCCTGGGCCTTCATTTCCCCGGCGACCAGTTCGGCGAACCGGAGGCTGGTCTTGAAGTCCGGATTGTCCCGGGAGACGAACACGGAGTAGCCGCTGAAGCGGTCGCTGAAGTGGCTTTTCTTGCCCTCGAACTCCCAGTCCTCGAGCATCTTGTTGGGCACGGAGTCATGGTGGATCGACAGCAGCAGATCCGCGTGCAGATTGTTGGCGGCGGCGACCCGCTTGAAGAGGCTCGGTCTCGCTTTGCCTTCGGTCAGCAGTAGCCTGGTTTCGGCAAAGCCTTCGGCCTTCAACCTCTCCTCGATCAGCTTCGCAAGGCGCAGGTTGAAGGTGAACTCGGCGACATTCCGCGCGCTGATCGCGCCTTCCGATTGCGCGGTATGTCCGACATCCAGCACGATCCGGAACGTCGCGGGATCGCATTTGGCAGCGGCCGGCTTGAGAGCTGAAAGCGGCAGGGTGACTGGCCCAAGGGCGGCCAGCCGCATGGCGCGGTGCCTGGGTGGAGCGCGGTGCCTCGCCAATTTGCCAGCCCTTGTCGCCTTCGCGCGCTTCGGCGACTTGGCATGCTTGGGTGAGCTCTTGAAGAGATCGGGCAGCCAGCCGGCATCGCTGACTTCGATCGGCAGCAGCGCGAACACTGCGATCGCGACAACCAACAAGCGGCGAGGCCGAAACCTCGCAACGCTACCACCGAGCACGCGAAAGAATTCGCAGCGCCTCATGCTCCGCCCCTCCGGGCCCCCAGCATAACGGCTCTGACATCGGTACCGGAAGATGCCGGGGAGGTCCATCCCCGGCAATCGCGTTGCCGCGCCTTGGCAAGGCCGTCAAGACGAAGAGTCCGGTTCCGTCGTGGCTGTGATCGAACTAGACCGGCTTGGGATCGAGGGTGATCGCCCACAGCTCGGCGTCGACGCGGTCGCGCAGGCTCACCGTCATCTGCCCGCTCTTGCCGTCGATCCTGACGTGGCCGAAGAACTGCATGCCCGCCGACGGCGGCAGGTTCTGGTTGCCTTCGCCCGGCGCCTTGATGAACTTCACCTCGGGGCCGAAGGTGTTGTCGAGCTCGTTCGGACCGAACGTGCCGGCATGCAGCGGGCCGGAGACGAATTCCCAGAACGGATCGAACTCCTGGAACTGGGCCTTGTTCGGGTTGTAGTAGTGCGCGGCGGCGTAATGCACGTCGGCGGTCAGCCACACCGTGTTGACGATTCCCGCGGTCTTGATGAAACGCAGGATGTCAGCGATCTCGAGCTCGCGGCCGCGCGCCGGGCCATCGCCCTGCGCAAAGGCTTCCGAGCCCTTCTTGTTGGCGGCGTCGTCATAGACGATCAGCGAGAGCGGCATGTCGGAGGCGATCACCTTCCAGGTGGCGCGCGAGTTGAGCAGCGCGCGCTTCAGCCAGGCCATCTGGTCCGGGCCGATGAAATAGGCGTCGGGGCCGTACTGCTCCTGCAGGTTCAGGCCGTTGGGGCCGCGATAGCTGCGCTCATCGAGCATGAAGACGTCGAGATGCGGACCGTAGCTCAGCGTGCGATAGACGCGGCCCGGCTCGACGATGCTCTCGCGCATCGGATACATCTCGTGGAAGGCCTTTGCCGCGCGCGCCGCGAGCACGGTGATGTCGCGCTCCTTGTAGACCGCCGGCAGCTGCTTCGACGGCGACCAATTGTTGGTCACCTCGTGATCGTCCCACTGCACGAAGATCGGCACCTCGGCATTGAAGGCGCGGACGTTGTTGTCGAGGAAGTTATACTTGTGGGCGGCCCGGTATTCGTCGAGCGTCTCGGCGACCTTGGCCTTCTCGGGGATCGTGACGTTCTTCCAGACCTTGCCGTGGGGAAGCTTCACCTCGGACGGGATCACGCCGTCGGCGTAGATCGTGTCGCCGGAGTGCAGAAGGAAATCCGGAGCGTGCTTCTTCATCGCGGCGAAGGTGATCATGCCGCCGTCGTCGGGATTGATGCCCCAGCCCTGGCCGGCGACGTCGCCGCCCCACACGAAGGAGACGTCGCGGCGATCGCTCGGCGCGGTGCGGAAGCGTCCGACCACCGGCTCGCCGACGACGTCGATATGGGCGAGGTCGCGGAAGCGGACGCGATAGAAGATGTCCTGGCCGGAGGGCAGGTTCTCCAGCAGCATCTTGGCGGTGAAGTCGCTCTCGGGCAGCGCCGTGATCGGCGGCAGCGTATGGGCGTCCTTGAACGATTCAGCGGTCGCGACCTCGACCATCATCTGCGACGGCCGGTCCGCACGCGCCCACACCACGCCGCCGTCGACGCCGACATCGCCGGACTGCACGCCATGGGTGATCACGGGACGGTCGGCGGCGCGCGACAGATAGGGCATCGCAATCACGCCGGCGCCGGCCGCAGCCGCCGTGGAGAGAAAGCGTCGGCGGGTGAGATTTCGCGAGAACCGGATCGTCATGGGGAGCCTCCTCAGGTCACAGCGACAATGCGCCGCAGGCGCGCCAAGACCTAGAAAAATTCCATGACGGAGAGATTACAGCGGCGGGAGTGCGGGACGTAAGGGAAGCACATCTGTCAGGCTCCCTCTCCCGAGTGCGGGGGAGGCAAGGGGAGTTTGCGGATAAAGATTGGCGGCGCCCCTACGCCGTGCCCGCCGCCCTGAACTGCGTCGCAGCCCGTTGCAAATTCTGCGGCATGCTGAACAACAGCGCCTTGCGGTCGGCGACGGCGTTATGAAGCTGCTCGAGCGCGATGTTGAACGCGGTCAGCGTGCCTTCCTCGATGGCGCCGTGCTCGAAGCAGTCCAGCGTGTGGCGCAGGATGTCGTCGGCCTCCGCCTGCATCTGGTCGAGTTCCTCGATCGAATCGCTTTGCCGTGCGGTCTTCAGCATCTCCAGCAGGCGTTCGCGCTGCGAGGTGTTGGTGTTGCGCTCGTCCTGCTTGAGATAGCCGGCGAACCACGCACCGGCCGAACCCATCGCCGAGAACGCCATCAGGCTCCACCAGATGTAGTCGCTGTAGCGGTCGAGGAAGGTTTTTTCCTCGCCGTCGACAAACGCCGCGGCGCCCGGATGCACCGGAATGGTGGCATCCTTGTCGGTGTCCGGCGTCTCGATCTTGGCGGCGAGCGGGAAATCGGTCTTGAGCGACTGCCGGATCGCGAACAATTGCCGCGTGAATGCAGCGACCGTCGAGTCCGACAGGCCCTTCCGCGCAACGATGTGGTGCGAGAAGCTAATCGTCTTCACCTCATCATCGGGCCGGTCGGCGGAGCCGAGCGAGCCGGCGGGGATTTCCGCGGCCTCATAGGCCGGATGGTTCTGCGCGATCGCCTCGGAGGCGTCGATCGCAAGGAAGCTGGGCTCGCCGCCGTCGCGGACCGACGCCGTGATCGCATCGATCGTGATCTTGCTGTTGGCCGGGCCGACGGCGAGATAGGCGTCGGCCTTGAGATTCTTGATCGCTTCCGCCGCCTCATTCGCCGGGAATTGAACGATCTCGACCTTCATCGGGTCGACGCCGTATTGCGTCAGGATCAGCTTCAGCAGATTGACATTGGCCGGGGTGCGGCCGACGACGCCGATCTTGCGGCCGGCGAGCTGCGCGATCTTGGTGATCCGCGCGGATTTCCGAACCTTGCCCTTGGCGGGCGGAACCCACATCACCACGACATTCTTGCGCAGGGTCGCGACCGCCTGGGCATTCTTCGGCACCTCGAGATCGCCGCGGATGATGGCGAGATCGGCCTTGCCGTCGGCCAGCGTCTGGGCGCTGGCAGTGGCGCCCTCGGTCTGCACCGGCCTCAGCTTGACCTGGGTGTTCTGCTGGTTGTTGAAGGCCTGCGCCAGCGCCTGCACGACCTTGACGTCATCGCTGTTGGCAGGACCGACCGCGATCCGCAGCGTCACCGGACGCACGGCGAAATAATAGCCGGCCAGCAACGTGCCGATGATGGCCAATGCGCCCGCGATCAAAACGAACATCAGCCGCCGCTTTGCCGAACGCAGCGGCTTGGGCGACATGCTGGCGGAGCCGTCTGTCATCGATCTCGCAAACAATCGTCGGGGCTCAATCTCGCAAAACTACCAACGCGCATACATCCTCTATGTGTAGCAAATTACTGAACGGACAGATGTTACAACTCCGTCATGGTTACCAGCGGCGATAGGACGCGATTTCGGCCTTAATTTGGGCGTGGATCCCATCCCGGAGGCCGGTTGTTAGGCTAAAGTCGGCGTCAAACGGGAGGGTTATCATGGTCGAACGGCTGTCAGCGGAGGCGAGGAAGGCCGCCCTTTGGGAACTGGCCGGCTGGTCGGAGGCGTCTGGCCGCGAGGCGATCGCCAAGACTTTCGTGTTCAAGGACTTCAATGAGGCCTTCGGGTTCATGGCCCGTGCCGCCCTGGTCGCCGAGAGGAGCGACCATCACCCCGAGTGGAAAAACGTCTACAAGACCGTCGAGGTGGTGCTGTCGACCCACGACGTCGGCGGGGTGACCAAGCGCGACATCGACCTCGCCAAGGCCATGAACGCGATCGCAAGGCAGCTTGGGGTCAGTTGACCCCGGCGCGTGGAACCTTGCGCGGGTCCGCCGATATCCCCAGATTCGCATCGTCCGCCGCCGAATTGGCGCGGCGTCGAGGAACCTTGCGATGACATCGAGCGAACACGGCGCGGGATTTGGGCCTGCCGATCGGCTGGCGCAGGATCCTGAGAGCGTGCGCCGCCGTTTCTGGATCAAGTTCAAGAAGGTGGTGGCGAGCCTGCCCTTCGCGGAGGACCTGCTGGCCGCCTATTACTGCGCCTTCGACCGGCAGACGCCGCGCCATGTGCAGGCGGCGCTGCTCGGGGCGATCGCCTATTTCATCCTGCCGTTCGATTTCGTGCCCGACATGCTGCCGATTCTCGGCTTCACCGATGACGCCGCAGTGCTCGCAACCGCGCTCCGCATGGTGGCAAGCCACATCACGTCGGAGCATCGCGATGCCGCTCGCGCCGCGCTGAAGCGCGGGGTGCCGGACGAGGAGTGAGATCTGCCTTCTCCTTCCCCCTGAAAGGGGGAAGGTCGGGATGGGGGTCAGCCACAGGCGACGCTGCAAGCCGGCAGATTTGATCCCCACCCGCTTTGCTCTCGCGAGCAAGGCGACCTCCCCTTTTCAAGGGAAGATTATGATGCATCCCGGATTTCGCTGCGCTCCATCCGGGCTACGAAACTTTCGATCCGTCATCCTGAGGAGCGCGAAGCGCGTCTCGAAGGATGTACGGCCACCAGCGGGGCCGTCGACCCTTCGAGACGCGCGCAAGAGCGCGCTCCTCAGGGTGACGGAGACGGTAGGGAGCGCCATGGTAATCTGTTCGGCTCCTTCCGGGCTGCGCAATCTCGGTTCAGCTTCCCGGGTGCAGGATCACCTTACCCATCGCTTTGCGGCCGGCGAGCACCTTCAGGGCTTCTGATGTCTGCGACAACGGGAAGGTGCGGTCGACATGCGAGGAGATCTTGCCTTCCGCGGTCCACTGCACGAGCTTCTCGAGGTTCTTGCGATTCTTGTCCGGATTCTGCCGCGCCCAGGCGCCCCAGAACACGCCGCGGATATCGCAGCCCTTCAGCAGCGCGAGGTTGAGCGGGATCTTCGGAATGTCGCCGGCGGCAAAGCCGATCACCAGGAAGCGGCCTTCCCATGCGGTCGAGCGCAGCGCGGCCTCGGCGTAGGAGCCGCCGACCGGATCGAACACGATGTCGGCGCCCTTGCCGTCGGTCAGCTTGCGCAGGCCTTCCTTGAGATCTTCCTTGCCATAGTTCAGCGTCAGCTCGGCGCCGTGCTGCTTGGCGAATGCCAGCTTCTCGTCCGACGAGGCGCAGGCAATCACCTTCAACCCCATCAGTTTGCCGAGCTCGCACGCAGCAAGGCCGGTGCCACCGGCGGCGCCTAACACCGCGAGCGTCTCGCCCGGCTTCGGGCTTGCGCGATCTTCCAGCGCATGCAGCGCGGTGCCGTAGATGATGATGATGCCGGCGGCGCGGTCGTAGTCGAGATTGTCGGGAATCTTCACGATCGAATTCGCCGGCAGCGCGATCTTGTCGCGCGCGCCGTTGTGGCCGCAGGAAGCGACGACGCGATCGCCGACCTTCAGGTCAGTGACGCCTGCCCCGACGCTTTCGATCACGCCGGCAACTTCGGCAGCCGGCGAGAACGGGAACGGCGGCTTGATCTGGTACTTGCCCTGGATCATCAGGATGTCGAAGAAATTCAGCGCCGCCGCCTTGATCGCGATCACGGCTTCGCCGGGACCCGCCACCGGATCGGGCACATCAGCCAGCACGAGATCGTCAGGTTGACAGTATTGCGAGCAGAGGATGGCTTTCATGGACACACCTGAGTTTCGGACGCAGAAAGAGCTGCAAGATCTTGGACTACAAGCTTCATGCCGGATTTGCGGCGGAGCGACAATACAGTGCGGAGGGATCAAACTATGTTTGAAAAAGGCCTGCTAGCGAAAAAGCGCATCCTGATCACCGGCGGCGGCTCCGGCCTTGGCGCGGCGATGGGCTACCGCTTCGCCGAACTCGGCGCCGAACTGATCATCTGTGGGCGGCGCGAGGGGCTGCTGGAGGAAACCGCAGCGAAATTCCGCAGCGAGCTCGGCGCCAAGGTTTCCATCGCGCGCTGCGATATCCGCGACGGTGCGGCGGTCGAAGCGATGATGGATCAGCTCTGGCAGGACGCGCCGATCGACGTGCTCGTCAACAATGCTGCCGCAACCTTTATTGCGCAGAGCGAACATTTGTCGTTCCGTGCGGCGGACGCGATCCTCGCGCCGACACTGCATGGCACGATGTACTGCACGCTCGCCGCCGGCCGCCGCTGGATCGACGGCAAGCACAAGGGCGTGGTGCTCTCGATCCTGTCGACCTCGACCATCACCGGCCGCGCGTTCACGGTGCCGTCCTCGATGGCCAAGACCGCGGTGCTGGCGATGACCAAGAGCCTGGCGGTGGAGTGGGGCCCGAAGGGCATCCGCACCGTCGCGATCGCGCCCGGCGCGTTCCCGACCGCCGGCGCGACCGGACAGTTGCGCCCCGAAGGGCGCGGCGAGAGCTGGGCGCATCGCAATCCGCTCGGCCGCGCCGGCGAGCATTCGGAGCTCGCCAATCTCGCGACCTTCCTGATCTCGGATCAGGCCGGCTACATCAACGGCGAGATGGTGGTGCAGGATGGCGGCTCGCACTTACGCGGTTCCGGTGCCGAGGACCTGCTGCAATGGACCGATGCGCAGTGGGAGAAGCAGCGCGCTGCGCGCGCCAAGTGATAACGCGTCGCGATTACGCGCCCGACGGTGAGCGGCGTTCGCCTTTCGGCCTAACTGCCTTCCCAAAAAAGCGTTTCCCGGTTATCCATCCGAGCCGGCGGAGGGGAATCGCCGGGCCATCTTGCAGTCACAATGATGGGGGAACCAGTTGGCCGTGCGGCAGATTCTGACATCACTGGTTGCTTGTATCCTGTGCGGGTTCATCACCCTCGCGCCGGCGCAGGCTGCGCCCAAGAAAGATACGGCCAAGGAAGCAGCCAAGCCGGCGCCTTCGGCTGCCGCGGCTGCGGCCGGCGGCGCCGAGCCGACGCTGATCGGTCAATTCGGGACCTGGGGCGCGTACACGGCATCGCCCAACGGCAAGAAGGTGTGCTTTGCGCTCGCCAAGCCGTCGTCGTCGAAGACCAATCCGGCGAACCGGCCGCGTGATCCGGCCTATGCCTTCATCTCCACCCGTCCGGCGGAGAAGGTCGTCAACGAAGTCTCGATCATGATCGGCTACACGGTGAAGCCGGGCTCCGAATCGACGCTTCAGGTCGGCGGCGGGACCTATGCGATGTACACGCAGGGCGACGGCCTCTGGATCAAGAATGCGGCCGAGGAGGAGCGGATGGTGGAATCCATGCGCAAATCGGCCGAACTGACGGTAAAAGCCGTCTCGGCCAAGGGCACCGAGACGACAGACACCTTCTCGCTGAAGGGCCTGGCGCAGGCGCTTGACCGGCTCGGGCAGGACTGCCGGCGCTAGAGCATGATCCGGAAAAGTGTGAAGCGGTTTTCCGGAAAGATCATGCTCTAAAAATCGACTTAAGGCCTGAAATCGAGGTATTTGGTGGCTTTCCAGCACCGGCTGGAAGGCCTATTTGAGGTTTCATGACCGACACCGTGACCACCCATGCCGTCTCCGGCGCCAGCGCGCTGGTCGAGAAGGTTCCGCTCGAGACCTATGTGCCGCCGGCCAAGCCGTCGCTGATCGGGCTGTCGCGCGCCGAGATCGCCGAGCGCCTGGGCGAGATCGGGGTGCAGGCCGGCCAGCGCAAGATGCGCACCCAGCAGCTCTGGAACTGGATGTATTTCCGCGGCGCCAAGAGCTTTGCCGAGATGACCAACGTCTCGAAGGACATGCGCGCCGAGCTCGAGAAGCATTTCACCGTCGACCGTCCCGAGGTGGTCGCCGAGCAGATTTCCAATGACGGCACGCGCAAATGGCTGCTGCGGCTGCCGAGCGGCGACAAGGTCGAGCGACCGCACGAGGTCGAGTGCGTCTACATCCCCGAAACTGATCGCGGCACGCTGTGCGTTTCCTCGCAGGTCGGCTGCACGCTGAACTGCGCGTTCTGCCACACCGGCACGCAGCGGCTGGTGCGCAACCTCACCGCCGGCGAGATCGTCGGCCAGGTGATGGTGGCGCGCGACCGGCTGAACGACTGGGCCGATCGCGAGGACGGCACGCGCCGCGTCACCAACATCGTGATGATGGGGATGGGCGAGCCGCTCTACAATTTCGACGCAGTGCGCGATGCGCTGTTGATCGTCGCCGACAATGAAGGCATCGGCATTTCCCGCCGCCGCATCACGCTGTCGACCTCGGGCGTGGTGCCGAACATCCAGCGCACCGGTGACGAGATCGGCGTGATGCTCGCGATCTCCTTGCATGCGGTGCGCGACGAGCTGCGCAACGAGCTGGTGCCGCTGAACCGCAAATATCCGATCAAGGAATTGCTGCAGGCCTGCCGCGATTATCCCGGCGCCTCGAACGCGCGGCGCATCACCTTCGAATATGTGATGCTCAAGGGGGTCAACGATTCGCTCGATGACGCCAAGCTCCTGGTGAAGCTGCTCAAGGGCATTCCGGCGAAGATCAATCTGATCCCGTTCAATCCGTGGCCGGGCACCGCCTACGAATGCTCGGACTGGGAGCAGATCGAAAAATTCTCCGAATACATCTTCAACGCCGGCTATTCCTCTCCGGTGCGCACGCCGCGCGGCCGCGACATCCTCGCCGCCTGCGGCCAGCTCAAGTCGGAGACCGAAAAGCTCTCCGCCCGCGAGCGCCAGGCGCTGCGCGCGATGGCGATGACGGATTGAGTGTGTTTCCATATTTCGTCATGGCCGGGCTTGTCCCGGCCATCCACGTCTTAGCTTTCTCCGCGAGAAGACGTGGATGCCCGGGACAGGCCCGGGCATGACGGAGGAGAGGCTAGTGCCTGGCTTGATGTTCGATGATGGGATGACCCGATGGCCCTGATCGGCCGCCTGTTCGTCGTCGCCTTCGGCTTCCTGATGGCCTGCTTCGTGGCAGGGATCATCGTGGTCGTCGCGGTGCTGTATCCCGAGATCAGCGATTTCGGCGGGCAGATCGACCAGAGCGCGATCAACGTTGTGCTCGGCTTCGGGTTCATCTTCATTTCCGGCTTCGCACTGCTGCCGGCGCTGATCGTGGTGCTGATCACCGAGGCGTTCTTCATCCGCAGCGTGCTGGCCTACGCCGTCGGCGGCGCCATCGTCGGCGCGGCCTGCTATCTCGGCCTGGTTCCGTTCGATCCCGATATGATGCAATTCCACGGCATCGTGCGCCGGCACATGGAGATCATGACCGGCGCCGGCATCGTCGCGGGCCTGGTCTACTGGCTGATCGCCGGCCGCACCGCCGGCGCCTGGCGCGAGCCGGCGCGACCGTTGCCGCCGCCCCCGCCATTGCCGTCGCAATCGCAGCGGCCGTGACCTCGTCCAGAGTGCCAACATGGATTCGAACCAGAGAGCCGCATCCGCAATCTTGGGAAGCGTGATAAGCGCGCAGTCGGGCAAATTGTCACTTCCCGAGCTTGAACGAGATATCCTCGCTCAATTGCCGGCGATCGACTCAACCTTGCCCAGAGCGACCCGGGAACTTCTGGATGGACTAGTATTGAGCGTTTTTCAGGCGCAGACGAAAAATGGTGCTGCAGCGCTCAATACTCCGCGGCAGTTTAACTACGACGAAAATGAAGGTGTCGATCACCTGTTTGATCAAGCGGCAAATGCCCTTCGGGCTTACTTGAAATGATTGCGCCACCTCATCCGCGTCGGCTAAACCGCGCGCCATGAACCGGACCGGACTTTTCATCGCGCTGGCGCTGGCGCTCATCGTCGGCATCCTGTTCGGGATCTATCCCGAGCTCGATCTGAAGCTGGCGGCGCTGTTCTACGATGTGGCGCAGAAAACCTTCCCGCTGAAGCTCGACGCGGTGGCGTCGTTTGCGCGCGATGCGGCGATGTGGATCGCCTGGGCGCTGGTGCTGCCGGCGATCGTCACCATCGTCTGGAAATTCATCCGGCCGGATCGGCCGATGCTGATGTCCGGCCGCGCCGCGGTGTTCCTGCTCACCACGATGCTGCTCTCGGCCGGCGTGCTCACCAACCTTACCTTCAAGAATTATTGGGGCCGGCCGCGGCCGGTGTTCGTGACGCAGTTCGGCGGCGACCTGCAATTCGTGCCGTGGTGGGACCCGCGCGGCGGCTGCCCGCGCAACTGCTCGTTCTTCTCCGGCGAGGGCGCCACCGCGTTCTGGACCTATGCACCGGCGGCGCTGACACCGCCCGCGTGGCGGCCGCTGGCCTTTGCCGGAGCGACCGTGTTCGGCATCGTCACCAGCGGGCTTCGCATGGCCTTTGGCGGCCATTTTTTCACCGATGTGGCGATCGCGGGCCTGGTGTCGTTCTTTACGGTCTGGCTGTTCTATGCGCTGATCTACCGCTGGGCAGCGACCCGGCTGACCGACGCCCAGGTCGATGCCGCGCTGACGCGCCTTGCAATGCCCGGCTACCGGTGGATGCAGCGCTGGCGCCGGGGCGGCCGGGCGGCGTCCAGCCAGCCCGAGGCCTGATTTGGGCCTGATTAAAGGCGTGCTCAGCGTTCGGAAATTTGATATCGCCACCCCGAAAACATCATTGATTTCGACCGATTGGACCGTCCCATGAGTACGATTCTGAAAAGCCTGCCCACCGGCGAAAAAGTCGGCATCGCGTTCTCGGGCGGGCTCGACACGTCGGCGGCGCTGCTCTGGATGAAGCTGAAAGGCGCCAAGGTCTTCGCCTATACCGCCAATCTCGGCCAGCCCGACGAGGCCGACTACGACGCGATCCCGCGCAAGGCGATGGATTTCGGCGCCGAGAAGGCCCGCCTGGTCGATTGCCGCACCCAGCTGGTCCATGAGGGCATCGCCGCGATCCAGTCCGGCGCGTTCCACATCTCGACCGGCGGCATCACCTATTTCAACACCACGCCGCTCGGCCGCGCGGTGACCGGCACGATGCTGGTCGCGGCGATGCAGGAGGACGGTGTCAACATCTGGGGCGACGGCTCGACCTTCAAGGGCAACGACATCGAGCGCTTCTATCGCTACGGCCTGCTGACCAACCCGAGCCTGCGGATTTACAAGCCCTGGCTCGACCAGCAGTTCATCGACGAGCTCGGCGGCCGCGCCGAGATGTCGGCGTTCATGACCGCGCAGGGCTTCGCCTACAAGATGAGCGCCGAGAAGGCCTATTCGACCGACAGCAATCTGCTCGGCGCGACGCATGAGGCCAAGGATCTCGAGAGCCTTGCGAGCGGCATCACCATCGTTAACCCGATCATGGGCGTGCCGTTCTGGCGCGCCGATTGCGACGTTAAGGCCGAGAAAGTCGTGGTGCGGTTCGAGGAAGGCCAGCCGGTCGCGCTGAACGGCAAGACGTTTGCCAATCCGGTCGCGCTATTCCTTGAGGCCAATGCGATCGGCGGCCGCCACGGCCTCGGCATGAGCGACCAGATCGAGAACCGCATTATCGAGGCGAAGAGCCGCGGCATCTACGAGGCGCCCGGCATGGCGCTGCTGCACATCGCCTATGAGCGTCTCGTCACCGGCATCCACAATGAGGATACGATCGAGCAGTACCGCATCAGCGGCATGCGGCTCGGCCGCTTGCTGTATCAGGGCCGCTGGTTCGATTCGCAGGCCTTGATGCTGCGCGAGACCGCGCAGCGCTGGGTGGCACGCGCCGTCACCGGCGAGGTGACGCTCGAGCTGCGCCGCGGCAACGACTACTCGATATCAAACACCGAGAGCCCGAACCTCACCTATGCGCCGGAGCGGCTCAGCATGGAGAAGGTCGAGGACGCCGCCTTCACGCCGGCCGACCGCATCGGCCAGCTGACGATGCGCAACCTCGACATTGCTGACACCCGCGCCAAGCTCGGCCTGTACAACAAGACCGGCCTCATCTCGAGCGACGAAGGCTCGCAGATCTTCCAGCTCGAGAACGACAAGGACTGAGGCGGCACCCTCTCGCCTTGTCGTCCCGGGCAAGCGAAGCGCGACCCGGGACCCATAACCACCGGCCATGGTTATGAAGCACACTGGTGCTCCAGCGCGCTTCCACGACTCCTCCCTGTGGTTATGGGTCCCGGCCTTCGCCGGGACGACGTGGGGAGAGAGGCCTGCCTACTTCACCCTGAGCGCATCGAGCAGCGAGCGGAACGCCCGCGCGTAATCGGTGCCGGTCTTGCCGATGTCCGGCCCCGCGGAGACCGCAACCGCGGCTTCCGTCACCGCGCCGAGCAACAGCCGCGCCAGCGGTTCGATCGGCTGCCTGGCGATCACGCCGGCGTCCATCGCGGCGGCCAGCGCGCGCGGAAACTTGCCGCCGAAATGTTTGGCGTCGATCTCGCGCCAGCGTTCCCAGCCGAGCACGGCGGGGCCGTCGCGCAAGATGATCTGGCCGGTCGGGCCTTTCGAGCACGCCGCGAAATAGCCCTGCGTGCCCGCCGCCATCGCCGCCAGCGGATCGTTCTCGGCGCGCGAGATGCGGTCGAGATCGGCAACAAGGTCGATCGACACCTGCTCGAACACCGCCTCGAACACCGCCTCCTTGGTCGCGAAGTGATGATAGACCGCGCCCTTGGCGACACGCGCGCCGGCGGCGATGTCGTCCATCGTCGCAGCGGCGAAGCCGCGCTCGCCAAAAATGCGCCGCGCCGCCTTGACGATGGCGGCTCTGGTTTTCTCGCGCCGTTCGGCCTGGGTTGCCATGGCGCATCTCTAGCCCAGGTTCCGTAGCGGCGCCAGTTGACTTACCGACTACTAGTCGATAAATACCGACCGTAAGTCGGTAAATGGAGAATGTCCCATGCCTTCGCTCAGGACGTTGCAAGCCTTCGCCGACACGGTCGAGTCCAACGACCATGTCGGCGCGATCAGGAATTTCTATTCAGTCGATGCCCGCACCCAGGAGAATGACGGTGAGTGGCGCGTCGGCCGCGAGGCGCTGGCGGCGCGCGAGGCGGCGGTGCTGGCCGCGGTCGCCGGCGTCAAGACCACGCGGCTCGGGCCGCTCCTGCTTGACGGCGATCATTCGGCGATCTGCTGGCGCTTCGAATTCACCGGCAAGGACGGCAAGGTCCGCAGCATGGAGGAGGTCGCCTGGCAGACCTGGCGCGGCGAGGAGCTGGTCGAGGAGCGCTTCTTCTACGATCCGCAGCAGATGGCGCGCTGAAATCACGCCGGCCTTGCGGCAATACGCCCCGGCGCGCCTCATTGCGCCGTCATCCGCCGCAACTAGCCTCCGCTCCGATGCGCATGATGCGCGAGAGCGGAGCATCGATCATGATCAAACAAGTTGCCGGTATAGCCGTCACGCTGGTGTTGTCGGCAGCGCAGGCGTTCGCCCAGACGATCTATCCGATCGATCGCGCCGATATCCTCGTCGGCGCCAAATTCGACTTCAAGGTCGAGCTTCCGGGGGTGGTCGATCAAGCAAAGCTCAAGGTCACGCTGAACGGCGCGGACTATGCCGCGGTGTTCGGCCAGGGCGGCACATTCACCGCGCACGAGGCCGGCCGGGAGCAGTCGGCGCTGTTGCTGCGCGATGTCTCGCTCGTCAAGCCCGGGCAGGTCGCCGTCGAAGTCAGTGACGGCGCGCAGAGCCGGACCGTGACCTGGACCGTCTACGACACCGGGGCACGCAAGGCCAGGAACGTGATCCTGTTCATCGGCGACGGGATGTCGCCGTCGCACCGCGTCGCCGCGCGAATCCTCTCCAAGGGAATCGCGGAGGGCAAGAGCCGCGGCAAGCTTGCGATCGACGACATGCCGCATATGGCGCTGGTCGCGACCGCAGGCTCGGACTCGATCATCACCGACTCGGCGAATGCCGCGAGTGCCTACGCCACCGGCCACAAGGCCGCGGTCAATGCGCTCGGTGTCTACGCCGATCGCACGCCAGATCCGCTCGACGATCCCAGGGTCGAGACCATCGCGAGCCTCGCCAAGCGCCGGGCGGGCCTTGCTGTCGGCATCGTCACCAACACCGAGGTCGAGGATGCGACGCCGGCGGCGATGGTTGCGCATACCCGCCGCCGCGCCGCCTATGACGCGATCGTCGCGCGATATTTCGACGCGAAGCCCGACGTGCTGATGGGAGGTGGGTCCGCGAACTTCCTGCCGCAATCCGCGTCCGGATCGAAACGCAAGGACGATGTCCATTATCTCGCGCGCTTCCGCGACGCCGGCTATCCGGTCGCGACGACCGCAGGCGAACTCGCCACGCTCGCAGCTAAGCCGGACACCCGCCAACTGCTCGGCCTGTTCGCCGCCGGCAACATGGACGGCGCGCTCGACCGCAAGTTCCTGAGGGGCGGCGGCGTCAGGAAATTCCCCGAGCAGCCGGACCTGACCGAGCAGATTCAGGCCGCGCTCACGGTGCTGTCGAAACACGAGGCCGGTTTCTTCCTGATGGTCGAGTCCGGCCTGATCGACAAATACGCCCATCTGCTCGACATGGAGCGCGCGGTCTACGACACCATCATGCTCGACAATGCGGTGCGGCTGGCAAAGGACTGGGCGAAAGCGCGCAACGACGACACGCTGATCCTGGTCGTGGCCGATCACAACCATCCGAACAGCCTGGTCGGCACCATCAATGACGACATGGCGGCGACACCCAACGTGCCGCTGCGCGAGCGCGTCGGTGTCTACGAGAAAGCCGGGTTCCCGAATTATCCGGCGCCGGACGCCGAAGGTTATCCGTCACGCGTCGATGTCAGCCGGCGGCTTGCAATCTTCTCCGCCAGTCTGCCGGATCACTACGAGACGTTCCGCCCGAAACTCGACGATCCGAACGAGCCGACCGTGAAGGGCGACCAGCCCGACACGTTCAAGGCCAATGACAAGTACAAGGATGTCCCCGGCGTCGTGCTGCGCTTCGGCAATCTGCCGGCGATGATCGGCGCCAGCGTGCATTCCGGCGAGGACGTCATTCTCACCGCGACGGGCCCGGGCAGCGAGCGCGTCCA
Source organism: Bradyrhizobium sp. BRP56 (assembly GCF_020194035.1). Lineage (NCBI taxonomy): Bacteria > Pseudomonadati > Pseudomonadota > Alphaproteobacteria > Hyphomicrobiales > Nitrobacteraceae > Bradyrhizobium > Bradyrhizobium sp. BRP56. Next base: position 3,863 of record NZ_JADYVV010000056.1, on the reverse strand, counting down.
CGGCTCGATGGACAACACTGAGGTGTTCCGCGTGATGGTCGAGGCGCTGGGACTGGGTGCGGGCAAGTAACGCATGATGAGATTGAGACGAGGCATGCCCGCTGTACCCCTCCCGCTTGCGGGGGGCGAGATGAGCAAAGTTTGCTGTTGGAGGGTTGGCGTGAGCGGCGAGGCTTCTCCGACCTCCCCTTGAAAAGGGGAGGTCGCTTTGCTCGCGAGAGCAAAGCGGGTGGGGATCTGCTCTCTCCGTAGACACCGTCACCTGCGGCTGACCCCCATCCCGACCTTCCCCCTTTCAGGGGGAAGGAGAACAAACAAAAATGGCCGGGATCGCTCCCGGCCATTCCGTCGCGTCATGTCGCGCCGGCTCAGCGCGGCGGCGCGGCCGAGGCGGTGCCGCCGTTGAGCAGCGGGGTGATGCGGCGGACGGTGACGCGCCGGTTGATGCGGCTCGGTCCGTCGGTCTGCTCCTTCGGATATTGAGAGCCATAGCCCTGCGAGGTCAGGTTCTCAGCCGGCACACCGAACTGCTGCGTCAAGAGCTCGGCGGCGGATTGCGCACGGCGGTCCGACAGTGACAGATTGTCGGTGTCGTTGCCGGTCGCATCCGTGTGGCCCTCGATCAGGAACACCTCGCGCGGGTTGCGCTGGATGGCTCGGTTGAGGCCGTCGGCGATCACCTGCAGCCTCGCCGCCTGGTCCGGTGGGATGGTCCACGATCCGGAGTCGAAGTTGATCGTGTTGACGTCGATGCTCGGCATCTGCATGCGGACATTGGGGCTGTAGCGGATCTCGTCCAGCGAGTAGCGCCGTTCGATCCGCTGCACCGGCGGTGCCTCCATGGTCTCGTAGATCACGTCGGGCGATGCGTCCTGAGCATCGACGATGTAGCGATCGTAGGGGATGTTGACCACCGGCGGCGGCGCGTCGACATAGAAGCCGCCGACCGCCCGCGGATCGCGATAGCTGTTGTCGATGATGACGACCTCGCGGCCGCCAGTATCCCTGCGGATTCGGCGCAACATCTGGCCGTCGGAGCCGACCACCGTGATGATCTCGCTGCCGTCGGGACGAACCACCACGGTGCGGGTTTCGCCGCCGATCGTCTCGGTGCGGATATCGCGCGCGCCATAGCGGAAACGATAGACGTCGTCGCCGCGGACATAGGCCTGGCCGCCGGGATCGCGGATGATGACGCGGTCCGGCTCGGTGTAGATGGTGCGGCCGCCCTCGACCACCTCCTGCCGCTGGCTGTGCAGGTCGGCGATGCTGCCGCCGATGATGGCGCCGGCGACCACGCCGGCACCGACGGCGGCACCGATCGCGAGCGGCTTGATGTTGTCATGGCGCGGTGGCGGCGGCAGCGGCGCTGCGACGGCAGGCGCGGCGCGGAAGGCGGGCGCAACCGTCGGCGGCGCATATTGCGCGCGGCCGGGCGGCGGCGTTGCGGCGGCCGAGCCGGGGACGACCGATGGCGCGGGCGCGCCCATCGCGGCGCCCTGGGCCGGCGATACGCCGGGCGCGACGCCCGGACGTGCTGCCGGCTGACCCGGAGCCGGGGCCGCGCCGGGCGCGCCCATTGCCGCGCCCGGGGTTGCCGGTGTTCCGGGCGGTGTCGCCGGACGTCCCTGCTGACCTGGCGCCGGTGGCGTCGGCGTCGCGCCGGGTGCCGGAGGCGTTGTTGCGGCAGGCGGGGTGCCTGGACGCGCGGGCTGTGCGCCGGCTGCCGGAGGTGTCGGCGTCGGTGTCGCACCGGGAGCTGTCGCGGCGGGCGGCGTGCCCGGTCGTGCCCCTGCTGCCGGCGGCGTTGTCGTTGCCGAAGGCGCGGGCGTTGAAGTCGCCGCGGGCGGGGTGCCCGGCGGTTGCTTGGCGCCGCCAGGGCGTTCACCGCGTTCGCCACCCGGACGATCGCCGGGGCGGCGTTCGGCCGGCGCCGTTGTCGGAGCTCCCGGCGTTGCGGGCGTCGGAGTTGGCGTTGCCGCCGTGGGCGGGGTGCCGGGACGTGCTGCCGGCGCGGCATTCGGCGTGGCGCCGGGCGCCGGCGTCGGCGGCGTGTGCGCGGGTCCTGCGCCGGGCGGCGGCGTGCCGGGTCGCTGCGGTGCTGCGGCCGGCGGCGGTGGCGTCGGCGTCGGCGTCGGATGTGCGGGGGCGGCCGCCGGCGGTGGCGGGGTTGGCTTCGCAGGCGCTGCTGCGGGCGGCTCCGGCCGTGCCGGTGCCAGCGATGGCTTCGCGGGTGCGGCCGCAGGCGGCGGCGGTGTGGGATGTGCGGGAGCAGCCGACGGCGGAGGTGTCGTCGGGCGCGCCGCAGGCGGCTCGGGCCGTGCGGGAGCCGGCGGCGGTGCCGGATGCGGTGCGGCTGCCGGAGGCGGCGTCGGCTTTGCCGGTGCAGCTGCGGGCGGCTCCGGCCGGGCCGGTGCCGCAGGCGGGGTCGGCTTCGCGGGCGCTGCGGCCGGCGGCGGAGCAGGATGTGCGGGTGCCGCGGCGGGAGGTGGCGCCTGCGGATGCGGCGCTGCGGCCGGCGGTGCGGGACGTGCAGGAGCACCCGGCGCGCCCGGCGCCGGCCGCGCCTTCGGCTTTCCGTCAGGTCCGGTTTCTTCCTTCTGCTGCGCCTGTGCGACGACCAGAGGCGAAGTTTGGGCGTGCGACGCTGAGGTGGCGAATTGCATCACCGTCAGCGCAGTCGTGGCAAGCAGCACGAGACGAAGCTTTGTCATTGTCTAGGAGTCCCCGGCGGAAAGTCTGGGCAGGAAAGCAAAGTGAGAACCGAACAATTCGGCAGGACAATGAACCGCCAGCCGTTAGGCCGGATTGTGGCGAGCCACGAATCATCGGCGAAGTTTATTTCGACATTATAACGGGTTGCGTGTGTGATTGTTCACCGCGCGTTCAGAAGAAACGCGCCGACACATTTGCGATCGACGTGGAACTTGGGCGCAAGGGCGACTCATCGGCCGGCGAGTCGATCTGTCGCAGGCGGCGGGCCGGACGGTCCAGGCGGTCCACGCACCGGTGATTCGTCAGGTGTCTTGCCGGGCAACTCGTCCGGTCGCGGCGGCTCGCCGGGTTCGCGCACCGGCTCCGGAATCTCGGGGCGCGGACTGCCGGGCGGAATTCCCGGCGGCGGTTCGCTCGGTGTACCCGGCGTCGTCGGCGGAATCTCGGGAGGCTCGATCGGCATCATATCGAGGCCCCGCGGCGGTTGCCGATGCCAGATCGCGTCGCGCGCATTGATCGCTCCATCGAAGTTCGCAGCGACAACGGATCGCGCGCCGCGGCGTTCCGATGTTTCACCCGGGCGTGTGGCAGACCGCCTCGATATTGTGGCCGTCGGGATCGAGCACGAATGCGCCGTAATAGTTCGGGTGATAATGCGCGCGAATGCCGGGCGCGCCGTTGTCGCGGCCGCCGGCCGCCATCGCGGCCTTGTAGAAGGCATCGACGGTGGCGCGGTCCTTGGCCGTGATGGCGATATGCACCGGCTTGTTCATGGCGCCTTCGCCGCCGATCCAGAAGTCCGGCCTGCCGTCGGAGCCGAAGCCCGCGGCGGGCGCGTGCCCGGTCACTTCCGCAGGCACTTCCATGATCAGGCCGTAGCCGAGCGGCGCCAGCGCCGTCTGGTAGAACGCCTTCGCGCGTTGATAGTCGGAGACAGAAAAGCCGATATGGTCGATCATCGCGAGCCTCCCTTGTTGTGATGCACTTGCATCCGCGTTCTCGTGTCACCTCCCCTTGCAAAGGCTCTCGTATGCACACATCTTGCTAGGCGATTTGATTGCTGATTCCGTGGGTTGAGTGATGATTCACGGAGCGTTTGATGTTGGGACTGGAATTTGGCCTGGGGCGGTTCGGCGACCTGCGGCTGG
>NZ_JADYVV010000055.1:0-62006 GCF_020194035.1 Bradyrhizobium sp. BRP56 | reverse complement strand
TCATAGAACAAAGCGGCCTGTTCGACTTGCCGATGTCCCATCATGATCTTCAGTCCTGCCAATTAAACAGACTGAATCACTGGTACCTCTGAGTCGCAACCGCGGCCTTTTTCAACAAAATCGGCCAGCAGCGGACGTTCGGATGTGGAGCATTTAAGCCGCAGGCGAGCCGCTGCGTTGAGGAAACAGCGCAGGTGCGCCCTCAGGAAGCAACCCGCAAGCCTGGAGCATGCCGTAGACGAGCGCTGCTAGAATGATGAAACCGACAATGCGATTGAGTTTGAACACCAAATCTCGAAGCTCTTCGTTGCTAAGCGCCATATTGCCTGAGATGCATCACTCGCAGCAAGAGCGCTGAGGCCACGAAGATCAATGCGGGCCAATATGCCGCGATGATCGAATGTTTGTGCAACTGGGCCACTAACGTAAACTAAAGGCCCTTCGGAAGATCAGGCGGCGCTATAGCCGCCGTCGACCACGTGCGATGCGCCTGTCATGAACGACGCCTTGTCCGAGCACATCCAGACCACGGCTTCGGCGATTTCCTCGGGCACGCCCAGGCGACGGACCGGCACCTTGGCGATGATCTCGTCATAGCGTTCGTCCATCGTCTCCTTGGTCATCGGCGTCTTGATGTATCCGGGATTGACGCAATTCACGCGGATGCCGTCCTGGGCATATTCGATCGCGGCAGACTTGGTCAGCCCGACGACACCGTGCTTGGTCGCGACATAGTGGCCGGACGTGGCGAGGCCGACCAGGCCTGCGATCGAGGCCGTATTGACGATGGCGCCGCCACCGCCCTGTTTGAGCATTTGCGCGACCTCGTATTTCAGGCACAGGAACACGCCCATCAGATTCACCGAGAACATCTTGGCCACCGAGGCTTGCGTGAGTTCATGAATGCGCTGGCCGGGCGGCCCGACGGAGCGCCCGGCAACGCCGGCATTGTTGAACGCACAATCGATGCGCCCGAACGCCGAAACCGTGCGGGCCACCATGTTCGCGACGTCGGCCTCGTCGGTGACGTCGCCCTGGATCGCGATCGACTGGCCGCCGGCGGCATTGATCAGCGCGACGGTCTCCTCGATGCCGTCCTTCGAGAGGTCGGACACCGCCACGCGCGCGCCTTCACGTGCCATGGCAATTGCCGTCGCCCGGCCGATGCCGGAGCCGCCGCCCGTCACCAATGCAGCCTTGCCGTCCAGAATGCCTGCCATGAGAAACTCCTCTAAAGCGCGACGCGATCGAATCGAATCGTCATCGCGCTCTTTGCTCCCTGTTTGAGCATGATCTTGCCGGAAAACCGCTTCGCACTTTTCCGGATTATGCTCTAGCGCTTGCCTTCGATTGCGATCTCGACGAGGTACGGCCGCTGCGCCGCGACAGCCTTTGCGACTGCACCGGCAATGTCGTCGGCCTTCTCGACCCTGACCGCCTCGACGCCCATGCCGGCCGCGAGATGCACGAAGTCGAGCGCGGGGCCGGTGATATCCATGTTCTGATAGGGATGCTGGGTGCCGGCTTCGAAGTTCTGCCGCCAGACGTCCACATTGTGCTTGAGGATGCGGTACTCGCGGTTGGCCAGCACCCGAACACGATCGCAAGCTTGTGGTGCGCGGCGGTCCACAGCGCCTGGATCGCATACATCGCCGACCCGTCGCCGGAGATCGCGACCACCGGACGATCCGGCATCGCGACCTTGACGCCGATCGCCCCGGCGAGGCCCTGGCCGATGCCGCCGCCGCGGCCGCCGAAATAATCGCCGAAGCCGCGATAGTCGAAGGCGCGCGCGAGATCGAGGCTCGCCGTGATGCTTTCATCCACGATGACGACATCATCGGGCAGGCCGCGACGCAATTCCGCGGTGAGGCGCGGCATCGCGGTCGGCTGGCGGTCCCAGCTTTTCTCGACGCGCGCGCGATAAGCCTCCTTCTCCTTCGCCTGCAATTCGGCGAGCGCGGCATTGCGGCCTTGCGCGGCCTGCCTGAAGTCCGCGGCCGCCTTTGCACGCACCGCATCCGACAATGCATTGATGCTGACGGCGATGTCGCCGACGATGCCGGCATCGAGCCGGTTGTTGAGCGCGAGGCGCTCGGCCGAGGCTTCGATCTGCAGCACGGACGCGCCGTCAGGGATGTGGCCACCTGGCGCAAACCAGATGTCCTCAAAGAACGGACCGCCGATCAGCAGCACGAGATCGGCATCACCGAGCGCCTTGCGCACCTGCCTTGCGTCGCCCGGAAGCGACTGACGATAGCTCGGATGGCTGGTCGGGAACGGCGCGTGATGCCGCAGCCCCTCGAACCAGACGGTGGCGCCGATTGCTTCCGTAAGCGCCATCAGCGCCTGCTCGCCGCCCGAACGCGCCACGTCGTCGCCGGCGATGATGGCCGGCTTCTTCGACTTCAGAAGCAGCGCGACAAGCGCTTCGATGCCGGCCGGATCGGGGCGCGTCGAGCGCCACAAATTCTCCGGCGCCAGAGCATCGACCGCGGTCTCCTGTTCCATGACGTCGATCGGCAGCGACACGAACACCGGCCCCTGCGGCGCATCGGTCGCCACCTTGAACGCGCGGCGCATGATCGGCGCGATCTCGTCGGCGCGCTCGATCTGCACGCTCCACTTGGTCACCGGCGCCGCCATCGCGACGAGGTCATGGCCGAGCAGCGGATTCTTCAGCCGCATTCGGGTATCCTGCTGGCCGGCCGTCACGACCACGGGCGAACCTGCTTTCAGCGCGCCGTACAGCGAGCCGATGCCGTTGCCGAGGCCGGGAGCGACGTGCAGGTTGGCGACGGTGACACGCCCCGACGCCTGTGCGTAGAAGCTGGCGGCGCTGACCGCGACACCTTCATGCAGCGCCATGATGTATTCGAGTTGGGGAAAGGCCGGCAGGCTATCGAGCAGCGGCGTTTCGGTCGTGCCGGGATTGCCGAAGATATGACGCACGCCGTGCGACACGAACGATTCCATCAGCACACGACGCCCGCGCATTCGCTCCCTCTCGATTGTTCTGATCCGTTTTGCGCATCATCGGCCGGGGAGCGCCCCGTGGCAACCGTGCGAGACGGCCAGCATCCGCGCGGCCGGCTGCGTCATCCGCATGGCTTCAAGGCGCGGCCGCACCAGCGAGGCCGCGGCCCTGCCACTTCCGCGACCAAGGCAGCCACGAATGAAAAGGGCCACCGTTTTGGGTGGCCCTTTTGCTTATTTCTTGAGGTTGGCGGCAAACAGCTTGGCGGCTTCGGCCTTGGATTCCTGATCGGCCTTGGCGTCGTATCTGAGCGGCAGGTTGAACTTCTTGCCGAGCTCGGTGGCTTCGGGGTTGGTGAACGCGTGCACCGCGCCGGGATACTCGACGATCCGGTAATCGGCCTTCGCGGCGTCGAAATCCTTCTTCAGCGCATCATACTGCTCGCGCTTCACGAACGGGTCGTCCGCGCCGTTCAGGATCAGGATTTTCGCCTTGACGGTGCCCGGCGCCGGTGCGGGGGTATTGAGACCGAGCGAGGCGTGGAAGCCCGCGACGGCGGCAAGATCGGCGCCAGTGCGCGCCATGTTCAGCACCACCGCGCCGCCGAAGCAGTAACCGACGGCGCCGATCCGCTGCGGATTGACCGAGGCCTGCTTGGCGAGTTGCTCGCGCGCGGCATTGAAGCGCTGCTCCATCACCTTCGGGTTCTTCATCACCGAGCCCGAGAGCGCGCCGGCATCCTTCGGGTTGTCGGCAGTCTTGGCGTCGCCGTACATATCCGCGATGAAGGCCACGTAGCCCTGCTCCGCGAACTTCCGCGCCTCGTTATGGATATGCGGGGTGATGCCCCACCATTCGTGCACCATGACGATGCCGGGCCGCTTGGCCTGGGTCGCGTCGTCATAGACGACGAAGCCCTTCATCGTGGTCTCGCCGTCGGTATAGGTGACCGGCTCTTCCTTGACCGCTGCGTGTGCGCTCGCGACCATCGCGATGGCGCAGAGTGCTCCCACTATGTTCGTTATGATCGTTCGCATGCTGACCTCCTGCGGGTTTGGCACGACGCGACATTGGCATACCAGCGAATCCTGCGCTAGGCTTGGAAAGCGGAGCCGCTTCGCTCGCCGGCTGCGCATCATCTCCCGAGCGCGCGGGCGTCCGGCCCGCGGCCGAGCGCGCCAACATTTCTGTCGGTTGCTGATCTGTGAACGATGTTGCGTCAAAGTCAGCGCGTCGCCGTTGCTGAGCTTGTCGCGCTATCGATGAACGCAACCGGCGTGCCCTTCGCGACACCGGCCGCGACGCGCTGCGCGTCCCAGTTGGTGAGCCGGACGCAGCCATGGGACTCCGCCTTGGAGACCTTGCCGGGATCGGGCGTGCCGTGAATGCCATAGCCTTCGCCCGAGAGGTTGATCCAGACCACACCGACCGGGTTGTTCGGACCGGGCCTGATCGTGAACGGCGTCTTCGATCTGACGCCCTTGAACGCGTATTTCGGATTGTAGCGATAGGTCGGGTTCTTGTTGATCGCCGTCACCTTGAGCGTTCCGCTCGGCGTCGGCTTCTCCGCGCTGCCGACGGTCGCAGGATAGAAGCCGAGCAGCTTACCTGCTGCATCGAACGTGCTGAGCGCCTGCCGCGTCTTGTCGACCTCGACGCGCGCGACCTGCGGCGGTTTTCCGGCGTCGACGACGTTGGCAACCGCAATGGTCTCGCCGGCCTTGTCGAACTTCTGTCCCGGATTGAGCGCCTGAAGCAGCGCCTCGCTCATGTGGAATTTTTCGGCGAGCGCTTCGCGCGGACTGGTATAGCCCAGCGCCGGCAGGCTCTTCATGCTCTCCATCCTCGCGGGGATCCTCTTCGCGAACGGCCCCTTTACGTCGGCGTCGACGATCGTGTAGCTGACGATCGCAGGCCCCTCGCTGGCGGTTGTGAGCCCGCTCCAGAGCTCCGGCGTCACCGCCTTGTCGAAGGACAATCCATTCGCGTCGGCAAACGCCCGGAGCGCCTTCTGCGCGTTGTCGCCCAGCTTGCCGTCGATCTCGCCGGGAGAAAAATGCGCGCGGTCGAGCAGGATCTCGAGCCTGGCAACGAAGGCGTTGAGCTGACGACGGTCCGGCAATTTTGCCGGCGGCGCCGCCACGTCGTTGATCGCGGCCGCATCAAGACCCGCGGCCACCGCCGGCGCGGCCGACACAAGCAAAAGTGCAATCGCAAAACGTGCAACGGAAAACGGTCGGAACATCGTACATCCCAACGTGATCATCTTCCGTAAAGCTACGGAAAGCGTCGAAGTTCCAATGCGAACAGCGGCGAAGTTCCGCGGCGGAACAGCTGATTTCGCGGCTTCGCCGCAATCGACCCGCTAAAAAGTCGTGATCCGAAGTGCATTTGCGCGCAACTCACATCACAATTCAGGTCTCTGGAAGCAAATGCGATTTGTCATCGCGGCGCTTGCCGCGTTTCTTGTCTTGATGCTCGACTTCGATCGTTCGCCCGGCTCGATCAACGCCTCAACCCAAGCCCCGACATTCTCGCGCGACGCGACATCCGACGCCGTTCCGTTTGCCGCGCGCTTTATCGAAAGCGCTGATGCCAGCGAGGCGCCCGCTGCGACGGACGCGGACAAGACGCCCGCGCCTGCGGCGCAGCCGAGCGATGCCGCGGCCGAGCCGCAGATGTCCGCGATCGACAAATTCTGCCACAGCCTGAAGGACGCGGCGCAGGCGAGCGAAATCCCCGTTGCGTTCTTTGCGCGGCTGATCTGGCAGGAGAGCCGCTTTCGGTCGAACGAGATCAGCCATGCCGGTGCGCAGGGCGTTGCGCAGTTCATGCCGGAGACGGCGGCCGAAGTCGGGCTCGACGATCCCTTCGATCCGCTGCAGGCGTTGCCGGCATCCGCAAGACTGCTGCGCAAGCTGCGCGACGATTTCGGCAATCTCGGCCTGGCGGCGGCCGCCTACAATGCCGGCAGCGGCCGCATCCAGAAATGGCTCGCCCGGCAGAGCGAGCTGCCGCGCGAGACTCGCGACTATGTCCGGATCATCACCGGCACCAAGGCGGAGGACTGGGTCGAGCATGCCGAGACGCTCGCGATCCGCATCGACTTGCCGGGCGAAGCGCCGTGCGAAGGCATAGGCGGCCTCTCGAAGGCGAAGGATGTCGCCTTCGTCGCGGCGTCGCCGGCGTCCGCGGTGACGACGATCATCCGCAAGGCCGAGGCCGCGCGAGAGGCGGCAAGGTCGGTCGCCGGCCGCGTGCGCAAGCGGCTCGCGCTCGTGCTCAGAAAGAGCTCGCCGGGCGCGGCCCGGCTCGGCAAGGCGCGCCCGACCATCGTCGCCGCCAGGGCAAAGCCGGCGAAGGGCCGGGCCGTTCACGTCGCCTCGCGCGCGCGTTCGTCGAGCTGAGGCCGCGTCACGACGCGTGCACCGCCGCAAGCTGGGCCGGCGATATTTCCGCTCAGGAAACTGAGCGCACTGGTGTATGTTGCCGGTCGTTTTGAGATCGGTTTGCTTGCAATTTTCATTTCCCAGTGGGCGTTGTCATGACGTTGATCGATGGTTTGGGTTATCTGGCGTCGGCGCTTGTGTTGCTGACGTTCTGCATGAGTACGATGTTGAGCCTGCGCGCTGTCGCGATATTCAGCAATTTGGCATTCATCAGCTATGGATTGGGCGACCGGATCTACCCGGTGCTCATCCTGCATATCATTCTGCTGCCGCTGAACGTGGTGTTGCTGTTCCAGATGGTTCGGCTGCTTCGGAAAGCGAAGCGTGCTGCAGCGACGGACCTTTCTCCGAACTGGCTGCAGCCGTTCATGCAGCCGAAGCATCTCAAGGCGGGAGAAACGATCTTCAGGAAGGGCGACGACGCCGACCTGCTGTACATGGTCGTGTCCGGCGAGGTCAGGTTTCCCGAGATCGATCGCGGGGTCTCGGCGGGCGAACTGTTCGGCGAGATCGGGCTGTTTTCGCTCGAGCGCCGCCGCACGCAAACGGCTCAAGCCGCGACCGATGTGGAGCTGCTCTGGATCAGCGACGGCGCGCTGAGGAAGCTGTGCGAGCGCAACCCGGGACTGTCGCTGTATTTCCTGCGTTTGACGGCAACGAGGATGACGGAAAACGCGGCCCGCGCGATCGGGGTCGGCGCGGCGGCGCCCAATCCGGCGTAGTGCGCGCCGTCTCGCTTGCCGGCGCTACGGCGCGGACGACGCCGCAAGGCTCGGCAGCGGTGCAAACTGCATCTCTGCAACGGCCGAGCCGGCGTATGCACTGGCGATCAGAATCATGACTCGAATGGCGACGAACATGGTGCCTCCTCAGTCTTGTTGTTGGTCTTTCAATGCCAGAGACTCCTTTCCCGCCGGTGAGGAAAGCTGGTTGCCGCAACCTTGAAGGCATTGGTAAGCGAGCCGTTTACGCAAGCCCATTCATGAGTTGGGAACCGTATCGGTCGATCGGCCGCAGCGCTAAACGCGCGGTTCACCGTCGCCGGGCATTGTTCGCCTCAATCAAGAAGGCGCAAGCACAATGCCGATTTTCAGGACGATCCTTGTTGTCGTATCGATTTTTCTTGCCGGTCTGTACGTCTACGACAGCTGCCGCAGTGATGGGCTCTCGATGCCGGTTTCGGTAAACGAAATCCTTGCACGGCGCTGGCCGGAACCTGACGCATTTCATCCGACGGCGGCCCCAGTGTCCGCGGCTGCCGGCACCGTGACGCCGGCCGCGCGCGTTAGGGAAACGTTTGCGATGTTCATTCCCAAGGATGCGCGACGCCATCCGATGCAGCGCAGCCTTTAGAGCATGATCCGGAAAAGTGGAAACCGGTTTTCCGAAAAGATCATGCTCAAACAAGGAGATGAGATCATGATGCGATTCCGTGGAAACGCATCATGATCTAGCGGCCTCGAGTCAGCCCAGCGATGCGCCGGCCTTGGCGCGGCTTATTCCGAGCGTCACGATGCGCTGCAGGAGATCCGGATAGTCCAGCCCGTCATGCCCGGCGGCCGTCGCGAACTCCTGGCTCTTGGCGATTTCGGGATTGGGATTGGCCTCGATGAAATACGGAACGCCATTGGTGGACAGGCGGAAGTCGATGCGCGCATAGCCATCGAGCCCCAGCGTCCGGTAGATGCGCTTCGCCAGCCGTTGAATATGGGCGGATAGTTCCGGCGTGAGGTCCTCGGCCGGGCCGTCGACAATCCCGACCCGCTCCTGATAGCTGGTATCGTGCTTGACCTTTTCGGTGGCGATCTGGCGCGCGGCAGGGCCGCCCATGCTGCCGAATTTCAATTCCCACACCGGCAGCACCCGCAGCCGGTTGTTGCCGAGCACGCCGACATAGAGCTCGCGTCCCTCGATGAACTGCTCGGCGATCGCGGCCGTTCCGATCCGCTCATGGATGAAGGCGACGCGCTCCGCGAGCTTCTCGTCGGTATCGACGATCGACGCCTGCGAGATACCCAGCGATCCATCACTGCTCAGGCTCTTGACGATCAGCGGCAGCTCGAGACGCGGCGGCCGCTTGACCTTGCGGCGCATCGGAAACACCGCGAAGGCCGGCACCGGGATCCGGCGATGGTGCACCAGCGTCTTGGATAGATCCTTGCCGCGCGCCAGGATCAGGCCGCGCGGATTGCACCCGGTATAGGCGATCTTCATCAGCTCGAGATAGCTCGCGATGTGCTGGTCGTACACGACGTCGTAGTGAAACTCCTCCAGCAACGTGAATACGACGTGCGGCTTGAAGCCCTCGATCTCGTCGCGCACCGGCTTGATTTCCTCCTGCACGCCGAGCGGACGAACCTCATGGCCGGCCGCGCGCAGGGTGCTGACGACGTCGTATTCCGTCTTCCACTCGTTGATCTCCCGCGCGCTGTATCCATCGCTGGAGTCGGGCGGCACACAGTCCGGGTGCATCAGCACCAGAATGCGAAGCTGTTTCATAGCGCGATCCATTTCCGGCGCGACGGGCCGAACAGCGCGTGCATGGTCTTGGCGGTCAGCAGAATGGTGAAGTTTGTCACGAGCTTCTGCTCGGGGCCGACGGCACGCAGATTGAGCTCGCGGCAGCGCGAGATCATATCATCGAGCACGGCATCGAGCGTCAACTGGTTCTCGCCGGTCCACCGCGCCACCAGCTGCCTGATCTGGGCGCGGTGCCGCCTGATGAAGGCAGCGGCCGGCGGACGCCGGTAATGCCGCGGATCGGCGGAGAACAGCTTGGAGAGATCGCGGTCGTAGGTCTTCGGCGGCGTGAAGGCGTAGAATGCCTGCTTCTTCCTGTAGTGCTCGGCGAGCGTTTGCTTGAGCGTATGCAGCGGATCGACCCGCTCGCGCGTCGCGAGCTGCGGCCGCTTGCCGGCGATCTCGCCCATCAGCTCCTCGACATATTCGAGCTTCTTCAGCGCGGGCCAGCCGGCATAGCGCGTCCGCCAGTTCGAGCGCGGCCGCAGCCACACCGCGAAGGTCTCGGCGAAGTCCTCGTCCGGATGGCTCTGCGCGTACCAGAGCCGAAGGTGCTGGACATAATTGCGGCTGGCCGGATTGGGCCGGTAGTAGCGCGGGTAGTGCTGCGACGACGGACCGAACAGCTGCTGCCAGCGCCGGCGGCGCTGCAGCTGGTAGCCGTGCTGTACGGCATGCCCCGCCTCGTGGCGGAGAATGGCCATGCACTCGGACCACGAGGCGCCCTCGACGTCGAGCATCATCTTCTTCTCGAGCTTCATCAGGCGGGGATGGGCGAGGTAGAACGGGATCGCGATGCCGGGCACATCTGCCGGGCTGAACCATTCGCTCGAGATCCATGTGTGCGGCCGCAACCGGATGCCGCGCTCCTCGAGCTCCTCATAGAGCGTATTCACACAATCGGCGAGCCAGGTGCCCTCGACGGCGACCCTCAGGCGGTTGAGCGGTTGCGCGAGCAACTGCTCGTCCGTCAGCTTTTCCCAGGCAAATTTGCGGCGCGGCATAGGCTTCCAAAGTCTAAAACAAATCGGACTCTGGATGGTGTCATAGGTTGCCGCCGGCAACAACCGCCGGGCCTTCGCGGCGTGCCTCCAGCCAATGCCGGCATCGGGCCGGCCCGAGTGTCCGCCTTGGGCGGCGGCGGGCAGCGCGCCGCGCCCGATTCGCCGGCTCAAGGCGACGCTCATCTGGCGTCCTAAGGCTTGACCCAGCGTTGCACGGCCGCCGCGGTATCGGCCGGCCTGGTGTTGAAGCAGATGGCGGCATCGGGGGCGAGCCGGTGCACCAGATTGAGGATCGTCTCGAACAGCAACAGCCGCTCCGGCGGCTCGCGCAGCCCGGCACCGATCACGACGCAGTCGTAGCGGCGCGCGTTGAGGGCCGCCGCCGTCACGGCCTCCGCCGTATCGCCGAGGTCGATCAGGCAGCTCTCGACGTCGTAGCCGAGCGTCCGCAGGCCCTCGATCTGCGCGTCGAGATAGCTGCGCACCAGTTCGGGCGTGAACTGCGGCATGACGGACAGATCGACGAAGGTCGGGTCGAGGCCGATCGCCGGCACGGATGGCTTCGTCATGGTGGCAGTTCCCGGTCCAAAAGAATGTCGTCCGAGCATGCCGCAGGTTTGAGTCGAAATCGCGGACACGACGATCCGAGCAACCTTGTAGCCCTGGTGAGCGAAGCGACACCCGGGGTCGCTCGTGGCAAAGACCCGCATGTCGCTTCGCTCATGCGGGCTAAGTGGTTTCGTTCCGTCGAAATCGCGGAGCCGTCAGCGGCAGCCATGATCCTGCGCGGCACGCGCGGCGATCGCGGCGCGGCGTTTGAGGAACTCACGCTCGCGCGAATTGCCGGCCAGGGCGGCGGCGGCCTCGAACGCGGCATGCGCCTCCGCGAAACGGCTCAGCTTATGCAGCAGATCGCCGCGCACGCTCGGCAGCAGATGATAGGATTGCAGCGCCGGCTCATCCGCGAGGCCGTCGACGATCGCGAGCGCGGCAAGCGGCCCCTCGGCCATGCCGATCGCAACCGCGCGGTTGAGCTCGATCACGGGGGAATCCAAGAGCGCGGCGAGATCGCCGTACAGCGCGGCGATGCGGCGCCAGTCGGTCGCGTCAGGCGTGCCGGCCTCGGCGTGGCAGGCGGCGATCGCGGCCTGCAGCGCATAGAAGCCGCCGGCGCCGCCGAGCTCGCGGGCGCGCGCCAGCGCGAGCTGCCCGCGGCGGATCTGCAGGCGATCCCACCGCGCGCGGTTCTGGTCCATCAGCAGGATCGGCTCGCCGGACGCATCGGTGCGCGCCGCCATCCGCGAAGCGTTGAACTCCATCAGCGCCAGCAGGCCGTGCGCCTCCGGCTCCGATGGTGCGATCGAGGTCAGCACGCGGCCCATGCGCAGCGCCTCGTTGCAGAGCTGCGGCCGCAGCCATTCGTCGCCGCTTGCCGCGGTATAGCCCTCGTTGAAGATGAGGTAGACGACCTCGAGCACGGAGGCGAGCCGCTCGGACAGCTCCTCGCCGCGCGGCGTCTCGTAGGCAAGGCCTGACTCCGACAACGTGCGCTTGGCGCGCACGATGCGCTGGGCGGTGGTCGCCTCCGCCTGCAGGAAGGCGCGCGCGATCTCCTCGGTGGTGAGGCCGCAGATCATCCTGAGCGCCAGTGCGGCGCGCGCCTCCCGCGACAGGCGCGGATGGCAAGCGGTGAAGATCAGCCGCAGCAATTCGTCACCGATATCGTCGTCGAGCGCGGCATCGAAGTCGGGCATGGTCTCCTGCTCCCGCGCCAGGTCGTGCGCGATCACGCCGTGCTTCTCGGCCAGCATGCGATTGCGGCGCAGATGGTCGAGCGCGCGGCGCTTGGCCGTCGCCATCAGCCAGGCACCGGGCTTTTCCGGCACGCCATCCGCCGGCCAATGCTCGAGCGCGGCGACCAGTGCTTCCTGGGTCAGGTCCTCGGCGAGCGGCACGTCGCGCAGCATCCGCGACAGGCTGGTGATCAGCCGCGGCTGCTCGATGCGCCACACCGCAAGGATCGTGGCCTGGATGTCGGCGGCCGTCATCGCCGCCGACCTGGATTCTCGGCTTGACGCGTTTTCTTCACGCGAACCGGCGTCCACTTCGCTTGCGAACGCCCTGTTCCCGCGGCGCATCAGGCGCAGGCGGACACATCGACCTGACAGCCGCCGTCGGCGCCCGGGGTGGCGAACGGGCGAACCTCACAGGTTCCCTCCCAACCCGGCATATGCTCCTTGTGCAGCTGCATGAACTCCACGGCAGCGGCGACCGCCTCTTCCTTGTTGCGGAGCTCGAAGATCGCGTAGCCGCCGATCATCTCCTTGGTCTCGACGAAGGGCCCGTCGACGACGTTGAGCTTGCCGTCGGTGATGCGGACCTGGGCGCCCATCGCGACCGGCAACAGCCCGCCGGTGTCGATCATACGGCCCGCCTTGATTTCCCGCTCGGCAAGCCTGCCCATCGCCTCCATCAGAGCCGGCGTCGGCGGGCCCGGGGGCTGGGGCGAGGTGACGATATACATGAAGCGCATCGGAAAACTCCTGTTGGGCGAGACGCGGCGATGATCGCCGCAAGACCGGCTCGCTATGGGGAACGACGATCCGGGAGGGGGTGAATCGACAGGGGGCGGGAATTATTTTTTCGGGCAAAAGCAGATCATACCAGCCTCATCGCCGCCCCTGCCAAAGCACGGACGACACGGAGCTTGTGGCAGTCCCGTAGCCCGGGTGAGCGAAGCGATACCCGGGAGCTGCTCGAGACACCCCGCATATCGCTTGCGCTCATGCGGGCTACGAAGCCAGCACCGGATCTACTGCTCCCGCAGCATGATCAGCGGATCGGCGCTGTCGGGGACGCGGCGCCACTGGGCGTTGTCGTCGGCCTCGAACTGCCAGGTCTGCCCCTTGGCCGACATCAGGATCATCTGGCCGTGATCGAGCCGCCACATGGTCGGGTTGAAGGCCGCAACCGCGGGATCGCATTTGCCTTTCAGGAACACCTGGAAATTGTCGTTGCCGGCGTCGGTGTTGGTCAGCACCAGCGTGCAGATCGCCTGGCCGTTGCCGCGCACCATCGACCAGTCGCCGATCATCTGGTCCATCGATTTGGCGAGCGAGCGCGCCGCGGCAAGGTTTTGCAGGATGTAGACGCCCTCGTTGGTGCGCATCCCTTCGAAGATGCCGGTCTCGACCTCGGTGAAATCGATCACGGTCTCGCCGGCGGCATTGTGCAGCCGCACGATGTCGCCGAGGCCCTTGATGCTCCAGCCGGTGATGTCCTTGGTGAAGGGCAGCGCGGCGGCGCAGGCGGGCTCGAGCTCGAGCTTGAAGCCTTGCGGCGCCGTATCGCCCTTCAGCGTCACGACGCAGGTCTTGCTGCGCTCGGTGGTGGCGAGCTCCCACTGCCCGATCATGTCCTTCTTCAACGTCGTGACGTCCTGCGCCGCCGCCGGACCGCACGCGGCCAGCAGCAGACACAGCACGGCGTTGAAGCGGGACAACGACATCAGCGATCCTTGACGGGCGTTTCCGCAACCGGCGTCAGCGGCGGCTTGCCGGCGAACCAGTTCTTGATGTTGTCGACCACGAGCTGGTCCATCGCGTTGCGCGTCACCACCGAGGCCGAACCGATATGCGGCAGCAGCACGACGTTCTGCATCGCCTTCAGTTCGTCCGGCACGTTCGGCTCGGCCGCGAACACATCGAGACCGGCGGCCAGGATGGTGCCGGACTTCAGCGCCGCGACCAGCGCCGGCTCGTCGACCACCGAGCCGCGGGCGACATTGATCAGCACGCCGCGGGGACCGAGCGCCTTCAAGACGTCGGCATTGATCATCTTCGCCGTCGAGGCGCCGCCCGGCACGATGACGATCAAGGTGTCGACCGCCTTCGCCATCTCGATCAGGTCGGGATAGTGCTTGTAGGAGACGTCCTTGGACGGATTGCGCGAGTGATAGGACACCGGCACCCGCGAGGCTTCAAGACGGCGCCCGATCGCCTGGCCGATCCGGCCCATGCCGACGATGCCGATCTTGCGGTCGCGCAGCGAGCCGACGCTGAGCGGATAATTCTGGGTCTGCCACAGCCCGGAGCGCACATAGCGGTCGGCCTTGACGAATTCGCGCAACGTCGCGATCAACAGGCCCATCGCGACATCGGCGACCTCCTCGGTCAGCACGTCGGGCGTATTGGTGACCACGATATTGTGATCGCGCGCATAGGCGGAATCGACGTGGTCGTAGCCGACGCCGAAGCTGCCGACGATCTCGAGCTTCGGAAACATCGCCAGCGCGGTCTTGTCGGTCGCCATCGTGTGATAGGTGACGGCGATGCCGCGGATCTTCGCCAGCGTATCGGGCGTCAGCCGCTCGAGGTCGCCGCGGCTCTCGGCACGGTGCAGCACGTATTGATCGGGAAAGCCGTTTTCGAGGATTGGCCGGATCGGTCCATAGATCAACAGATCGATCTTTTCGGAAGAAATCGGGGCCATCAACTGTCCTTTCCTAACGCGCTTTCATGCCAACGCCGCAACAACAAATGCGAAACTAGCGCCAGCAACCCATAAATGACAATCCCGGCCAGCGATAGCAGCAGAAGTGCTGCGAACATGCGGGGAATATTCAGCCGGTAGCCTGATTCAGCGATCCGGAAGGCGAGGCCCGAGCCGGCGCCGGCGCTGCCCGCCGCGATCTCCGCGACCACGGCGCCGATCAGCGACAGCCCGCCGGCGATGCGCAGACCGCCGAGGATATAGGGCAGCGCCGCGGGCAGCTTCAGGAACAGCAGCGTCTGCAGCTGTGAGGCGCCATAAAGTTGAAACAATCCGGCGAGGTTGCGATCCACCGAATTGAGGCCGAGCGTCGTGTTCGACAGCACCGGAAAGAACGCCACGATCCAGGCGCAGACGATCACCGCGGTCTGCTGCTGCAGATAGATCAGGAGCAGCGGCGCGATCGCGATAACGGGCGTAACCTGCAGCACCACGGCATAGGGAAACAGCGAATACTCCAGCCATTTCGACTGGTTGAACAATAGCGCCAGCACGATGCCGCCGATTGCCGCGGCAACGAAGCCTTCGAGCGTGGTCAGGAGCGTGACGCCGAGCGATTGCGACAGGATAGGCCAGTCCGCAGCCAGCGTCTTCAGCACCAATAGCGGGCTCGGCAGCACGTAAGGTTGGATGCCATAGCCGCGGACGATGGCTTCCCAGAGCAGGAGGCCAGCGGCGAACACCGCAAGCGGCAGCAGAAAACGGACGAGGTCCTGCGGAGATTTCATGCGCCCGCCTGCCCTGCATACGATGGCGCCAGCGCGCTGGAGACCTCGCGGCAGAACGCGGCGTATTCGGCCGAGGTGCGGAACTCCTCGCCGCGCGGTTCCGGCGAGGTGATGCGAAACTCGGCGCCGATCCGGCCCGGGCGCGCGGTCATCACGATCACGCGCTCGGAAAGATAGACCGACTCGAACACGGAGTGCGTCACGAAGATGACGGTCTTGTGCAGGGTGCGCCACAGCGACAGCAGGTCGTTGTTGAGGCGAAACCGCGTGATCTCGTCGAGCGCCGCGAACGGCTCGTCCATCAAGAGGACATCCGGATCGGTGACCAGCGCGCGCGCCAGCGACACCCGCATCTTCATGCCGCCGGACAGTTCGCGCGGATAGGCGTCGGCGAACTCCACAAGCCCGACCTGATCCAGCGCCGCATCGATGCGCGCGTCGGCGGCGGTCGCAGGCAGCCGGGCAAGCTTCAGCGGCAGGCGGACATTGTCGCGCACCGTGGCCCACGGCATCAGGGTCGGCTCCTGAAACACGAAGCCGATGCGGTGGCTGCCGCGCTGCTCCGCGCCATGATGCGAGACCTCGACCGTGCCGGCGCTTGGCGTGGCGAGACCTGCAATCAGCCGCAGCGCGGTGGATTTGCCGCAACCGGAGGGCCCGAGCAGCGAGACGAACTCGCCGCGCCTCACGTCGAGGTCGAGCGGCCCGAGTGCCCTCACGCCGCTGTCATAGGTCTTGCTGACGCCGCGCAGGCGCACAGCCGACGCTGCATCAGATCCAGACAACGCAGGCTCCGCCATCGCCCGTCCGCACCCGTCAGTTCTTCGGCCGGAGCTCGGCGCCGACCGCCTTGTTGACGAAGCGCAGCGTGTAGCCCTGGCGATAGTCGATGGCGCTCTTGACCACGCCGGCCCGCACCATCTTGTCGAAGAAGCTCGCCATCCGCTCGTCGGTCATGGCGCCGATGCCGTTCTTGATGGAATCGCCGGAATCGACGATGCCGTGCTCGCGCATCTTGGCGACGCAATAGGCGAGCAGCTCGTCGTTCATGTCGGGATTGAGCTTCTTGATCATCGCATTGCCGGCCGAGTTGTCGCCGTAGACGTAGTGATACCAGCCGACGATCGAGGCATCGACGAAGCGCTGCACGAGGTCAGGCTTCTTGTCGACCAGGTCGCGGCGGGTCTCGATCAGCGTCGAGTAGGAGTTGAAGCCGTAATCGGCGAGCAGCAGCACGTTCGGCTTGAAGCCGGCGGCTTTCTCGACCGCGAAAGGCTCCGAGGTGACGTAGCCCTGCATCGCGGTCTGCTTGTTCACGATGAAAGGCTGCGGGTTGAAGGTGTAGGGCTTCACCTTGTTCTCGTCGAAGCCATATTCGGACTTCAGCCACTGGAAGTAGCTGGTGATGCCCTCCTTCGAAATCAAAAGCGTGAGCGGCTTCAGATCCTCGATCTTCGTGGCCTTGACCTCGGGATGGGTCAGGAAGACCTGGGGGTCCTTCTGGAACATGGCGGCGACGGCGACCAGCGGCACGTTGTTGGTGACGGCGTCGAAGGTCTGCAGCGAGTTCGCGCTCATGAAGAAGTCGAGCTTGCCCGCGATCAGCAGCATGCGGTTGTTCTCGTTGGGACCGCCGGGCACGATGGTGACGTCGAGGCCGTATTTCTTGTAGGTGCCGTCGGCGAGCGCCTGGAAGAAGCCGCCATGCTCGCCCTCGGCGACCCAATTGGTGCCGAACGAGACCTTGTCCAAGGTCTTGTCTGAGGTCTGCGCCCGCGCCGGGGCAAGCGCCGCAGCGACGCAAAGCGCGGCGGTCAGAAGGCTTGTGGTTAACGCTCGCAGCAAAAAGGCCGGGATCATGGTTGGACTCCGTCGATCATTATGGCCCATGATGGAAGGCGGGAAGACGTGGACCGCGCCCGGAGACGCGAACCCGTTATGATGTTAAACAAACTAGCCTGCAAATCCATCCCGTGAAACGCTTGTATTGAAACGACCGGCTTGATGACTTCTCAGCTTCCGCCCCGCGACTGGACCGCCATCCACTGGCCCGATATCGCCAAGGATACGGCCGCGCGCTGGATTGCGGTGCTGCCGCTGGCCGCGACCGAGCAGCACGGGCCGCATCTGCCGCTCGGAACCGACGTCATGATCGGCGAGGCCTATCTTTCGCGGGTGCGAGAGTTGCTGCCGGCGACCACTCCCGCCACGTTCCTGCCGTTGCAGCCGGTCGGCATCTCAACCGAGCACATCGATTTTCCGGGTACCTTGACCTTGCCGACCAACGTGGCGCTGAGGAGCTGGATGGCGCTCGGCGAGAGCGTGGCGCGCGCAGGCGTCAGGAAGCTCGTGATCGTGACCAGCCATGGCGGCAATTCCGCCGCGATGCAGCTGGTGGCGCAGGATCTGCGCGCGCACCATCAGATGCTGGTGGTGACCACGAGCTGGTCGCGCTTCGGCGCGCCCGACGGGCTGTTCGACGCCGGCGAATTGCGCCACGGCATCCATGGCGGAGCAGTCGAGACCTCGATCATGCTGGCGAAATATCCGCACGCCGTGCGCAAGGAGGCGGTCGCGGACTTCAAGCCGGCCAGCGTGCGGATCGAGAAGGATCATCGCTTTCTGTCGACGCAGCGGCCGGCGCCGTTCGCCTGGCAGGCGCAGGACCTCAATCCGAGCGGCGCGATCGGCGATGCGACCAAGGCCTCGGCCGAGAAGGGCGAGAAGCTGATCGAGCACGGCGCGCGCGCGTTCTGCAAGCTGCTCGCCGATGTCGACAGGTTCGATCCCGGCGTATTTCGCGGCAAATGACCGCGATGGCTTCGTCCTGACAAGCGCGACGAAACAATTCGCGAAACCATATTTCCGCCCCGATCTTCGAACCGGAACCGGACAGCCTCCGTCCAACGGGCATGCGGACCACACCGGCGCCGCCCACACAGGATGGAGTATTCCATGTCGATCAAGACCAAGTTCGCCGCCCTCGCCCTCACCGCGCTCGCCGTGACCGGCACCATCGCGTCCACGACGTCGCAGGCTGAAGCGAAGCCGTATGGCTGGGGCTGGGGCGTTGGCGCAGGTCTCGTCGGCGCCGCCGTTGTCGGCAGCGCGATCGCGGCCAGCGACGCTATTACTACGGCGGCGGCTATCGGCGCTGCGGCTGGGTGCGCCAGTTCGACGCCTACGGCAATTACATCGGCCGCGTGCGCAGCTGCTCCTACTGATCGACGCAATTCCTAGGGTTGCGGATCCTGTGTTCGGCACGGGTCCTCATCCACCCCGTGTCGCAACCGACCCGTCCGGTGATCCCCCCGGGCGGGTCAATTCTTGAACGCGGCAATCACAGATACTTCGCGACCAGTCTGAAATCGCGCAGCACGGCTCGCCCTTTCGGCCCCGACGCCTTCAGCGTGTCCTCGAGGCTGTGCCCGATGTGATCGTGGATCAGCGCCTTCTTGGCGCTCTCGATCGCGCTCTCCACCGCCTGCAATTGCTGGGCGATCTGCGCACAGGGCCGGCCCTGCTCGATCATCTCGACGATGGTGTCGAGATGGCCGTTGGCGCGCTTCAGGCGCCTGGCGATCGCAGCGTGCGGATGGTCGTCGGACATCTGGCTCTCCTATCCCCCGGGGAGGATAGCTGTGATCCTCCCCGGAGGATAGCCGAATCGACTTGACAGGCCATTGTCGCGGGCGTAGTGCCGCGATGGCGGGAACGTTCGTTCCGCCCCGGGGTTCTGGCCCCGGAGACAAGTCGATCCACGAGCCAGCACAGAAGGCACATGGGCAGTAGCAACTCAGGCGACAGTAGTCCGGCGATGCCGGGACTGGTGACGCCGCAACACAGCAAGACTGATCGCGCAGATCTCGCCTGCGTGGACGGGTGGTCGCGCCCAAGCTGACCACTGCTCCTCACCGGCCTGCCGCGACCAGCGGAAGTGGAGGTGAGCGATGTTCGAAAAGCTCGCAAAATTCCGGCAAGCAAGCCCGCGGCGCGTTGTCAAGCCGCGGCGCATGCCGCCGCCGGCCGCCATTCATTGCAATGACAACCTGCCGGGCTTTCGCCGCCTGGCGGGCCGCCGCCGGCGTCCAACCCCGGCCTGTCATTGGGTCCTGATCGACGGCCGGCTGGAATGCCGTTGGATCGTCGACGACAGCGGCGGTGATCTCGATCAGCAGCGACGTAGCGCCCCCTCTCCCCGTTCTTATGGGGTGAGGGGCTGCCTCCATGCATACGGCAATAGACGCGCTCGCGGAGAGTCCCCCTCACCCGGAACGCATCTGACGATGCGTTCCGACCTCTCCCCGCACGCGGGCGAGGTGACAAGCTCGTCGCTCGAGTCGAAGCAAAATACATGCATAGGAGGCCGGCATGGACGAAGGACCTAGTCGTCCCGTTGCGCGCCATCGCGGCGCGGCAGCGGGATCATTGAGCTGCATCAGATCTGGAAATGCCGCTGCTCACGGCAGCGGAGACGTGCGCGCCTGACGACGCCTGCGTCCCTCCCGCCGTGCCGAAAGGCGGCGAGGAGACGCGAAATGACCGAAAGCAAGACCACACAAACCGCCATTCTCGACAGCGCGCATGCCGGCGACATCCACGGCGCGCTCGGCAGCATCGCGCGCGACGACACCGCGCCGCGCGCGACCTTGCTGGCCCGGCTGAAGACGCTGCTGGCGATCGTCGGCCCCGGCCTGATCGTGATGGTGGGCGACAACGACGCCGGCGCGTTCGGCACCTACACCCAGGCCGGACAGAATTACGGCACCACGCTGCTGTGGACGCTTCTGCTGCTGATCCCGGTGCTCTACGTCAACCAGGAGATGGTGGTGCGGCTCGGCGCCGTCACCGGGGTCGGCCATGCGCGGCTGATTTTCGAGCGCTTCGGCAGGTTCTGGGGTGCCTTCAGCGTCATCGACCTCCTGGTATTGAACGCGCTGACCATTGTCACCGAGTTCATCGGCATCACGTTTGCACTTCACTTTCTCGGCGTCTCGCAGTTCTGGGGCGTGTTGGCCTCGGCTGTTATCGTGATGCTGGCGGTCTCGACCGGCGACTTCCGCCGCTTCGAACGCTTCGGAATCGTGCTGGTCGCCGGCAGCCTGCTGCTGGTACCCGTGATCCTGATGGTGCATCCGCCGGTCGGGCAGATCGCGGCGGACTTCTTCGTGCCGAAGATGCCGCAGGACGCCAAGCTCAGCGAGGTGATGCTGCTGATCGTTGCCATCGTCGGCACCACGGTGGCGCCGTGGCAATTGTTCTTCCAGCAGAGCTACATCGTCGACAAGCGGATCACGCCGCGTTTCATCCGCTATGAGCGGATGGATCTATGCATCGGCATCGTGCTGGTCGTGGTCGGCGCGGTGGCGATGATCTCGTTCTGCGCGGCAGTGTTCGCAGGAAAGCCCGAATTCGGCAATTACACCGACGCGCTGGGGACCGCGGTCGGCCTCGAGACATATGCCGGCCGGCTGCCGGCGGTGCTGTTCGCCCTTGCGCTGCTCGATGCCTGCATCATCGGTGCTGCGGCAGTCTCCCTCGCGACCGCTTATGCGATCGGCGACGTGTTCGCGGTCAAGCACTCGCTGCACCGCAAGCCGTGGGACGCGAAGGGCTTCTACAGCGTCTATTGCGGCCTGATCGTGCTCGCGGCGGTGCTGGTGCTGACGCCGGGCACGCCGCTCGGACTATTGACCAACGCGGTGCAGACGCTGGCCGGCGTGCTGCTGCCGAGCGCGACCGTGTTCCTGCTGCTGCTGTGCAATGACCGCCACATCCTCGGACCCTGGGTCAATTCGACCAAACTCAACCTGTTCACCGGCGCGGTGGTCGCGGGGCTGGTGATGCTGTCGGTGATCCTGACCGCGGCGGTGCTGTTCCCCGATCTCGGCGAGGCCTGGATTATCGGCATCCTCGTCGGCGGCAGCGTGCTTGCGCTCGCGATCACGGCAGCCGTCAAGTTCTACGGGACGTCGTCGCGCCGCAACGCGTCCTTCCGCTTCAAGCGCAAGCCCTCGCTGGTCGACCGCGACAGCTGGCGGATGCCGCCGCTCGACCGGCTGCCGCCGGCGCGACTCAGCCCGCTGAGCCGGATCTGGATGATCGTGCTGCGCGGCTATCTCGTCGTCGCCGCCGGCCTCGTGCTGCTGCGGATCGTCCAGCTCGCCACGGTGGGAGCGTGACCGCGCTCAGTCGCGGCCGGCGATGGGGCGCGATCGTGCTGCTCAGGCTGGCGAGCGCCATCCTGCGCGGCGCGGCCGCGCTCCACCGGAAACGCACAATGTCAAACGCCGGGCTGCGGACGGCGCTGTCGATGGCGCGATGTGTCGAACGGGCCGGCGCGCGGGTCGTGATCGGCAGGGCATCGCAGCCGGCATTCATCAACACAAAGGACGAGGACAATGGTGGCATCGATTGAACGGTCGGGTCGCGACCGGTTTGCCACGGACACGCGGCTGATCGCCGCCGATGTGGCCTGCCGCCTCGCGCTGTTACGTGACTGTCACGGTGGCGTGCAAATCGGAACGGTAATGGGCGCACCTCAGTTGCTATTGCGAATTATTTGCAATAAGCAACCGGGGATGCTAGGTGCTGATCTGGCTTTGGATGGGACGACACAGATCGGACCGGGGACGGCGGGCGATGATTTCAAATCTCGGGTGGCAAGCGGCCACCAAATCTGCAGTGATGCCGGGCGAAACCGCCACTTGTTCGCGGAAAGCCGCGTCATGACCTGCGTCCGCCTCTTCCGGGTCCAGATCGCCGCCGGCGCAGCGCTCGGTGCGGCAACCTTCGGCGCGCCGGCGACCGCGGCCGATCTGGCGCTCAAATCCCCCGCCGCCAGGGCGGTCTACAGCTGGACCGGATTCTATGTCGGCGCCCATGTCGGTTATGGCGACGGCACGCTGGGTCCCGGCACCAACCCGATCCTGGAACAGGGCGTGTTTTTCCCGCCCACCATTACCGGCGGGATCGGCGGCTTCCAGGTCGGATACAACAAGGAATTCGCCAACCGCTTCGTGCTCGGCGTCGAGGCGGATGCAACCTTCACAGGCCCGACCGACCTGCCGCGGCGGGTGCTCGGCCCCTTCAATTCGTCGATCGACTATGTCGGCACGCTGCGCGGCCGCGCCGGCTACTCTTTCGGCACCTGGATGCCTTACGTGACCGGCGGCTTCGCCTGGGGCCACAGCCAGGTGCGGGTCAACGACGCCGCGGGCGAGGTGATCTCGGAGCCCGGCCAGTACCAGACCGGCTGGACCGTCGGCGCCGGCGCCGAATTCGCGGTGAGCGGCAATTGGACCGCCAAGGTCGAATACGACTACGTCGACCTGTCGCGCCGCACGCTCGGCCTCAATGATTTCGGCCTGCCCGGCGTCAGCATCGACCCGCGCATCCATTTGCTGAAATTCGGCCTCAACTATCAGCTTGGCGACTCGCCATGGTCGGCGACGCCGACGCGCGCCGCGCTGCCCGGATCGAGCGACTGGAGCGTGCACGGCCAGACGACGCTGCTGCCGCAGACCTATCCGTCCTTCCGCTCGCCCTATGCCGGCACCAACAGCCTTCCCGGCGCGGGACAGTTGCAGCAGACCTGGACCACGACGGCGTTTCTCGGCGTGCGGCTCTGGGAGGGCGGCGAGTTCTACTTCAACCCGGAAACCGCGCAGGGCTTTGGCCTCAACGGCACGCTCGGCCTTGCCGGCTTCTCGAACGGCGAAGCCCAGAAGGCCGGCGCGCCGTTCCCGAAAATCCGGCCGCAGCGCTACTACTTCAAGCAGACCTTCGGCTTCGGCGGTGAGCAGGAAGACGTCGCCGACGGCCCCAACCAGATCGCCGGCAAGCGCGATATCGACCGCCTCACGCTCGTGGTCGGGCGCTTTGCGGTCGGCGATTTCTTCGACGGCAATTCCTACGCCAAGGACCCGCGCGCCGATTTCATGAACTGGGCGATGTGGGCGTCCGCGGCCTACGACTTCCCGGCCGACCTGCCCGGTTACACCCGCGGCGCCGTGGTCGAGCTCAACCGCAAGGATTGGGCGGTGCGCGCCGGCGTGTTCCAGGTGCCGAACGCACCGAACAGCGACGTTCTGGTGTTCAACACCGGCGGCGCGGTGGTCGAGTTCGAGGGCCGCTATTCGATCTTCGATCAGCCCGGCAAGCTGCGCGTCGGCGTGTTCGGCAACCGCGGCAACACCGGCAACTACGCCCAGGCGCTCGCGATCGAGGACGCCAATCCGGGGCTCGACATCAACGACGTGATGGCCGGCATCCGCAAGGACAATCTGAAATACGGCTTCTATCTGAACGGCGAGCAGCAGATCGCAAAGGATGTCGGCCTGTTCGGCCGCCTCAGCTGGAACGACGGCCGGACCGAGATCCTGTCGTTCACCGATGTCGATCGCAGCGTCTCGGGCGGCGTGTCGATCAAGGGCAGCAGGTGGGGACGGGCGAACGACACGATCGGCATCGGCGGCGCGATCAACGGGCTATCATCAGCGCATCGCGACTACCTTGCCGCCGGCGGCCTCGGCCTGCTGATCGGCGACGGTGCGCTGAACTACAGCCCGGAGCGGATCTTCGAGACCTATTACGCCTATCAGGTGAACAAGAACCTGACGCTGACCGCGGACTATCAGTTCATCACCAACCCCGCCTACAACGCCGACCGCGGCCCGGTGCACATCTTCTCCGGCCGCATCCACGGCGAGTTCTGAACGCGCCATCTCTGGGTCCCGGCCTGCGCCGGGACGACAGCAAATTTGCCGCGCCGTTCTTGTCAATGATGTCTCGGAATTGGTTCGATAGAGCAAACGCCCTCTCCCCACTCAGATATATGTAGACCCCCCGGGCTTGCCGCAAGCCCGGGGTCATCTCGTAGAACGCGCGCCCAATCGAACGGAGGAGTGCGGGATGCGGGAACATGCTGTCGTGATTGCCGGCGGAGGTCCGACCGGGTTGATGCTGGCGGGCGAGTTGGCGCTGGCGGGAATAGATGTTGCGATTGTCGAGCGGCGCGCGAGGGAGGACCTGATCGGCGCGCGGGCCGGCGGCCTGCACGCGCGCACCATCGAGGTGCTCGATCAGCGCGGCATCGGCGACCGCTTCGTCGCGCTGGGAACGCGCCATCCGGCGGTGCTGTTCCACTCGCATCTGGTTCCGCTTGAGATCACCGACTTTCCGACCCGGCGCAATTTCACGCTGGGGCTGTTCCAGACCCATATCGAGCGCATTCTCGGCGAATGGGTCGAAGAACTCGCTGTGCCGATCCATCGCGGGCGCGAGGTGACCGGTTTCACGCAGGACGCCGGCGACGTCGACGTCGAGCTGTCGGATGGCCAATTGCTCCGGGCACAATATCTCGTCGGCTGCGATGGCGGTCGGAGCGTCGTCCGCAAAGCGGCCGGCATCGAATTCGCTGGATGCGATCCGACCATGAGCTGGCTGATCGCCGAGGCCGAGATGTCGGGCGAGCCGGAATGGGGCTTTCGCCAGCACGACACCGGCACCTCGGCGATCGGCAAGGCGGAAGATGGCGGGCAGGTGCGGCTGGTGCTGACCGAACGGCAACTCGGCACCGACCGGGAGCCGACCTTGCGCGACGTCAGCGAGGCACTGGTCGCCGCGTACGGCACCGATTTCGGCATCCACAGTCCGGTCTGGATCTCGCGCTTCACCGACATGACCCGGCAGGCCCTGACCTACCGCAAACAGCGCGTGCTGCTGGCCGGCGACGCCGCCCATGTGCATCCGCCGATGGGCGGCCAGGGCCTCAATATCGGCGTGCAGGACGCGGTGAACCTGGGCTGGAAGCTCGCCCAGGTGGTCAAGCAGATCGCGCCGGCCAGCCTGCTCGACACCTACGAAGCCGAACGGCATCCGGTGGCGGCCCGCGTGCTGCGCAACACCATGGCGCATGTCGCGCTCAACCGCACCGATCCGCGCACCCGGGCGTTGAACGAGATCGTCTCCGACCTGCTGCGCATGGACGAGCCGCGCAGATGCTTTGCCGCGATGATGTCCGGCCTCGATCTTCACTACGATCTTGGCGACGGCCATCCGCTGCTCGGACGCCGCATGCCCGATCTCGATCTGGTCACGGCCGACGGCCCGATGCAGGTCTTCGCGCTGCTGCACCGGGCGCGGCCGGTGCTGCTGAATTTCGGCGAGCCCGACGGCATCGCCATCGCGGGATGGACCGACCGGGTTCAGCTGGTCGATGCCGCGAATCGCGGCGCATGGGAGCTTCCCGCGCAGGGCACGGTTTCGGCCCCGACCGCGGTGCTGGTTCGGCCCGATGGCTATGTGGCGTGGGTCGGAGAGGGAACGCGCGCGGGGCTAACCGAGGCGCTGACCAAATGGTTCGGCGCGTCCGCTGCTACGTAATGAGCGTAGCCCGGATGGAGCGAAGCGTAATCCGGGATCGGTCGATCCGCACAGAGAGTGGTCCCGGATTACGCTGCGCTTCATCCGGGCTACAGATTTGCCGCCCTTATCCTGCCGGCTGGAACGAATCCGCGCGCGCCATCGCCCAGGCGTCGCGGAAGCGGCGGTCCTGGGTGCCTTCGAGCAGTTCGCCGGGGCGCAGCGTCGGATAGAGCTCGGCAAAGGAAGAGACCTCGGTGGTCGAAGACCGCTGCGAGAAGTGGATCGGGCGCAGCTCCTTGGTGTGCTCGAGGCCGGCGGCGGCGAGCAGCTCGGTCAGCGCGTGCAGGGTCGAGTGGTGGTAGTTGTACACGCGGTCAATCTTGTCGGGCACATAGAGCGCGCGGTTGCGGATCGGGTCCTGCGAGGTGACGCCGGTCGGACAGCGATCGGTGTGGCAGCTCAGGGACTGGATGCAGCCGAGCGCGAACATGAAGCCGCGCGCCGAATTGCACCAGTCGGCCCCGATCGCCATCGCGCGCGCCATGTCGAACGCGGTCGCGATCTTGCCGGAGGCACCGATCTTGATGCGATCGCGCGCGCCGATGCCGATCAGCGCGTTGTGGACGAAATTGACGCCCTCGCGCATCGGCATGCCGAGATGGTCCATGAACTCGAGCGGCGCGGCGCCGGTGCCGCCCTCATTGCCGTCGACCACGATGAAGTCGGGATAGAGCCCGCTCTCGTGCATCGCCTTGCAGATCGCCAGGAACTCCCAGGGATGGCCGATGCACATCTTGAAGCCGGCCGGCTTGCCGCCGGACAGCTGGCGCATCCGGGCGACGAATTCCATCATCTGCAGCGGCGTCGAGAACGCCTTGTGATAGGCCGGCGAGATGCAGTCCTCGCCCATCGGCACGCCCCGGATCTTGGAAATCTCCTCGGAAACCTTCGCCGCCGGCAGCACGCCGCCATGGCCGGGCTTGGCACCCTGGCTGATCTTGAGCTCGACCATCTTGATCTGGTCGTCACCCGCGACGCGTGCGAACTCGTCGGGATTGAAGGTGCCGTCACGGTTGCGGCAGCCGAAATAGCCGGAGCCGATCTCCCAGATGATGTCGCCGCCCATCTCGCGATGATAGGGGCTGACGCCGCCCTCGCCGGTGTCGTGGGCGAAGCCGCCTTTCTTGGCGCCGGCATTGAGCGCCCGCACCGCGTTCGGGCTGAGCGCGCCAAAGCTCATCGCCGAGATATTGAAGACCGAGGCCGAATACGGCTTGGTGCAGTCGGGGCCGCCGATGGTGATGCGGAATTTCTGGTCGGCCCTCGGCTTCGGCGCCACCGAGTGGTGCATCCACTCATAGCCCTCGCGATAGACGTCCTCCTGGGTGCCGAACGGCCGCTTGTCGAGCACCATCTTGGCACGCTGGTAAACCACCGCGCGGGTGTCGCGGGAGAACGGCATGCCGTCCTTCTCGCTCTCGAAGAAATATTGCCGCATCTCCGGGCGGATTTCCTCGAGCAGGAAGCGGACATGCGCCGAGATCGGGTAGTTGCGCAGCACCGCGTGGTTCTTCTGGGTGAGATCGCGGATGCCGAGCAATGTCAGCGCGCCGAAGATGACCAGCGGGATCAGGACGATCTTGAAGACCTTGTGATCGAAAATTCCAACCAGCAGCAGGAGCGCGGTGACGACGGCGCAGATCGTCAGCACGATGAAGCGTGGCGAGAACGGAAGCAGCACTGTATCCATGAAATTCCTCCGGTCTGCCCAAATGACCTGTCGGCCGCGAGCCTAATCCAACTCGCGGAACAAGTGCACTACGGTTATACGGCCGAGCAGTCACAGATGTGACAACCGCCCGAATGGGCGGGTGCGGATACCGGTCAAATTGAAACGGTATCGCCTTTTGCACTGCAACGGAGCGCAGCGGATCGGATGCGATAACCTGCCGTCGCGGGCGCACTACCAAAATATCGAAAACAACCCCATGCAAAGGAGCCGGCTGCCGCCGGCGCTCGACACAGCGACTTGACACGTCGGGCAACTCACCGGCGCAATTCCACTATTCCGAAATCGTGATGTGAGTCTGCGGCTCCTCCAACCCGTCGTCCCTGCCTAGTGCGCACTTGCGCACGGGAGCAGGGACCCATAACCACAAATGCCAATTGTTGGGCCACGCTGGAACGACGAGTCCCTTCAACAAGGTCCGCCGCGGCGTATGGGTCGCTGCTTTCGCAGGGACGACGATGGGGATGGTTCTCGATTCGAGGCGTCGCACCACGCGGTGTCATCACCCGCGCATGTGAGTGCGCTTGCAGAGGAGATGAGGAGAGAGCACCGTTCGCCTAGTGCTCGTGCGGCTGCAATTCGTGCGGGATGTGCCCCGGCTTCAGGCCGTCGCCGTCGAGCCAGGCGTTGGTGGTGTCGAGTGCCCGGGTAATGTGATCGGCAGTCCGCGAGAAATCGTAGGGCGAGCCGACCAGCGGGCAGAGCGGCGGCACCACGAAGTACTCGACATCGGGCCCGATGTTCTCGAGCTCGTTGACGAGCTGCCGCGCGATCAGGAGCGTCAGCGCGTGCAGGGCATTGGCGAGCGCGCCGACCGGCGGCGCCTGGTTGGCGCAGGCATGCCCGGTCGGCAGCACGATCAGGCGTTTGGCACCGTGCCGGACCGCGACGCGAACCGGCGTGTTGCTGGAGATCGCGCCATCGGCCAGGAAACGATCGCGGTAATGCACCGGCGTGAACGCGCCGGGGATCGCGGTCGATGCGACGATCGCCTCGGCGGTCGAACCTTCCGACAGCACCACGCTGTCGCCGCTGATGATGTCTGTGGTGACGATGTGGATCGGGATCCGCGCGTCCTCGAGATTGCGGAACGGGATGTAGTCGTCGATCAGCTTGCGGACGCCGTCATGCGGGATCAGGAAGTCGCGCCGCCACAAGAAGCTCACCAGCGTCCGCCAGGTCACCGGAAACACGTCCTGCCGGTTGAGGCCGCGCCAGATCTCGGCCAGCCGCGCGACGCCCGAGACCGTCGGGTCGCCGGCGTAGAACGCGCCGTTCAGTGCGCCGACGCTGGAGCCGACCACCATGTCGGCGACCACGCCATGCGCGGCCAGCGCCTGCAGCATGCCGACCTGGATCGCGCCAAAGCTGCCGCCGCCGGCAAACACAAAGGCGGTCTTCGGTGCATCCGGATCGGTGATGGACAAGGTGCTGCTCCCAGATCGCCGCGTTCGGGAAATGGCCGCGCGGCGTTGGGGGCGTTATAGCAGCGGGGGAATGGGAGACGCCACATACTCACGGGTCGTCCTGGCCTAGTGCGCAATTGCGCACGGGAGCCAGGACCCATTACCACAAATGCAAAAGGCTGGAGCCCGATGGGGCCCCAGCCTTCGACAAACAAAGAGCGGTGGTTATGGGTCCTGGCTTTCGCCAGGACGACAATCTTAAAAGCTCACGGCCTTAGCGCTCGACGAACGCCTTCTCGATCACGAAGTGACCGGGAGTGTTGCCGCTGCCTTCCTTGAAGCCGCGCGTCTCGAACAGCTGCTTCAGCTCTTCCAGCATCGCCGGGCTGCCGCACATCATGATGCGATCGGTCTCGATGTCGAGCGGGCCCTGATGCAGGTCGCTGAACAGCTGGTTGGAGGTGATCAGATCGGTGATGCGGCCGCGGTTGCGGAACGGCTCGCGCGTCACGGTCGGGTAGTACGAGAGCTTCTCGGACAGCAGCGGCCCGAACAGCTCGTCGTCGCGCAGCTTGGCGACCAGCTCCTCGCCATAGGCGAGCTCGGAGACCTGGCGGCAGCCATGCACCAGCAGGATCTGATCGTAGCGATCATAGACCTCGGGGTCCTTGATCAGGCTGGCGAACGGCGCGAGGCCGGTGCCGGTCGACAGCAGCATCAGCCGCTTGCCGGGAATCAGGTTGTCGGTGATCAGCGTGCCGGTCGCCTTGCGGCCGACCAGGATGGTGTCGCCCTCGCGGATCTTCTGCAGCTTGGAAGTGAGCGGGCCGTCCTGCACCTTGATCGAGAAGAACTCGAGCTCTTCCTCGTGATTGGCGCTCGCCATCGAATAGGCGCGCAGCAGCGGCCTGCCGTCGACCTCGAGGCCGATCATGGCAAACTGCCCGTTCTGGAAGCGGAAACCGGAATCGCGGGTCGCCCGGAAGCTGAAAAGCGTATCGGTCCAGTGCTGAACGGAAAGAACTTTCTCTCGATAGAACGCGCTCATGGGTTTTCGTTTTCTCGACTGACCAGAATTAGAATAGTTTGATTTCTAGACGGCTCGCGACGGCGCGGAAGTGGCCGAAATCACTGAAGATCTCGGGTGTCCATTGCGCCAATGTAGGAGATAGTCAAGATCAACTGGCGTGCAATTGCGATCTCAGAATGGCAGTCGTTCGATTTCGCGCAGAGGTTCAACGACGTCATCGTTAACACGTGGGACTGCACGTAATTTACTTGCTGAGATCGGCGTCGATCTGGCAATTAATTGCTACGAAACCGCGGTGAAGGGAAAATGATCTCGTGGTCCTGATCAGCCAGCGAATCTTCCTGGAAACCATCAAAAAATATTGTTTGGCGCACGCGATTGCCGTCGAGGTGCGGTCCGGCGGCTGGCTGGTCACCATGACCAAGGACAACGCGCGGCGGCTCGCGATCGGCTACGACGTCGGGCTGAACAGCGCGGTCGCACATCAGGTCGCCAACGACAAATCGGCCTGCGCGGACGTGCTGGCATTGGCCGGCGTCCCCGTCATTCCGCATACGCTGTTTTTGGGCGCGAAGCTCAGCAAGCACATCCCGGGATCGGACTCGCTGGACGCGATGCAACGCCTGCTCGAGCAGCATCCGCAGGGGCTCGTCATCAAACCCAATGAGGGGACCTCCGGCGAGCTCGTGTTCCGCGTGACGACGCGGGCGCAGTTGGAGACCGCGGTCGCGCGCGTCCTTGCCGCGCATCCAAGTCTCGCCATCTCGCCCTATGTCGAGATCGCGGACGAGGTGCGCGTCGTGCTGCTCGATGCGCGCGCGCTGATCGTCTACGGCAAGACGCGCCCGTCGGTGGTTGGCGACGGCATCCGGTCGCTGCGCGCGCTGGCGCAGGCGAGCGCGACGGCCGAGCAACTCAAGACCATCACCGAGGATTTCGATGCCGCCGCGCTCGACGCCGTTCCGCCCGCCGGCGAACGGCTCCTGCTCAACTGGCGGCACAACCTCGATGCCGGCGCGGAGCCCGTGCTGCTCGCCGATGACGCAATGCGCGAGGCCTGCGTCGCGCTCGCGATCAAGGCCGCGCAAGCCGTCGGCATCCGCTTCGCCTCGATCGACGTCGTGCGCACGGATGGCGCGTGGAAAATCCTCGAGGTGAACTCCGGGGTAAAGATGGAAGCGCTGGGGCGCCGGCATCCGGCGCTGGTCGGGGCGGCGTATTCGGCCGCGCTGGACGAAGCGTTCGCGTAGGCAGCGTTTCCCCGCCCGACGACGCGGGCTCGCCGGCGCGATCCTGCACTGTGAGCGCCCGATCAGTCTTGCGGGTGCTCCTTTTCATAGGCGGCGACGATCAATTCCGATTGCTCGATCTGTGCCGTGAGACGGTCGATCTCGGCTTGCGTCTCGGGAAACACGTCAGCCCCCGCCGTATTTCCGGATTGCAATTCCGCGATCAGCTCCCGGTTCTTCGCAATCTGCTCCCGGTGCCAATCGATTTCGGGATCGTCTTGCATGGGCCACCCATCGGCGGGAATTACGACGCCAGCTCTCGCAGCAGCATGGGTGGATAAACCGGCTTCTCGAAAAACTTGACGCCCTCAGGCAGCGCGCTGTCCGGGGGCCGGCCCGAGATGACCATAACGCGCACACCCGGGTCGCAATCGACGGCCAAACGTGCAAGCTCGACGCCATCCATTTTGCCCATGAGCTTGATGTCCGTGACCACCAGCGACGGATGACGCATCTTGATGGCCAGCGCTGCCGTCTCGGCGTCTTCGCACTGGATGACGTCGAAATGACCTTCTTCCAACAACAGCGCAATCATGTCGCGCTGGATCGTGTCGTCTTCGACCACAATTGCTATTTGACGAATTGGTCTCGCGTAAGCCATGGCGACCTCCGAACGATCAACCAGAGTTAACGAACGAGGATGTTTATGGTTCTGGTTCCCGCTTCATGAGGGACTGCTCCGGCAGACCTTTGCAGGTTCCGTGCGGAACAACTTTGCAGGTTTCAGCGTCATTGATGGGCGACGAGCCGGACGAGCCGAATGGTTCGGGCCTGAGCAAGTGAATTCTTGCGAGATAGTGCCAGGAGGCAGAGCTCATGAAGAACGTTGTGCAGTCGGATCAGGATTCTTGCGAGCCCTACGGCGCTGACGTGACGGCCGGCCCGACAGGCTATGCGTCCTCTCGACGATTGACCGAGGATCAGGCCCTTGAACGACCCGCGCTCGTCAAGCCGCCCGGGATGCGGCACGAGACGACCGATCCGCTTCGCGCTCGCCTGCCGCACGACGTCATTTCCGAAATGGAAGCAGAGCTGAAGCAACAGGTCGATCGACTTGTCGCCGAACGACACTAGCTGGTGAAGCGACGACCTCGCCGACTTCAACAGCCGAATCTTGCCTGCCGATGATGCTCCAGAGATCGCGGCGCGTGGACACTCGAAGGAAGATCCCGCCGGATCGACGGAGCTATGACGGGAGCGATTCTTGGGCGCGCGGTTTTCCAGGTCATGGTTGTTTTGGCGGCGGTCGGCATCGTTGCCCTCGCATGCATGGCGGTTCGCAGCGGCTGACGCGGAGGCGGCGGTGCAGCCGGCACCGACGTTCCGGCCGTCATTTTGATCGATTCAGCGCCTTGCTCATCCTGCGCAAGGGAGTACGCTTCCGTGCATTGATTGATCCGGAAACAGATTATGCGCAAACTTCTTTTGAGCTTCGTCGCACTTGCGGCGTTCGCCGCCGCCTTCAATCCTCCGGCCGCCAACGCGGTGTTTTGGCGCGGCGTCACGGCCCCGACGAATATCGACATCCACGGCTACCCAATCATCAAGGAGCCGCCTCCGAGCACGTGCCAGTTGATCCACGTGAACGGATACTGGGTCCGGCAGTGCCTGGATTTGTCGCGCCGCTATTGGCGGTGAGCGAAGTCGCGCTGGAATTCAGACCTCTCCCGCGAGGGGAGAGGCCGAAATTCGCGGCTAGTTCGACCCGCCCGGCGAATCGTCGAGCGCCTTGAAGGCCTCTTCGAGCTGCGGTGACAGCGCGACGTTCAGCTTCTCGCCGGTCGGCAGCCGGGCGACGAACCATTTGTTGTAGAGCGGGACGATGTCGCGGTTCGAGGCCAGCCTGCGGAACGCACGCTCGACCACGTCCTTCATCTGCGGCTCGCCCTTGCGGTACATGATGCCGTAGGGATCGTAGGACAGGTAGTCACCGGTGACGCGGAATTTGTCCTGCGACTTGTGCCGCGCGATCAGGCCGTAGAGCAGGATGTCGTCGGTCGCGAACGCATCCGCCTTGCCGTCCACCAGCATCTGGTAGGACTGCTCGTGGTCGGGTGCGGTGACGATGTTGAGGCCGAGCTTTTGCTTGGCGTCGACATTGTGCATCGCCTGCTCGTTGGTGGTGCCCTTGGTCACCACCACCGTCTTGCCCTTGAGGTCGGCGACCTGGGTGACGCCGGAGGCCTTCGGCACCATCAGCTTGGTGCCGGCCACGAACATCAGCGGCGAGAACGCGACCAGCTTGCCGCGCTCGGCATTCGCCGTGGTCGATCCGCATTCGAGGTCGATCTTCTTGTCGACGACCGCCGGAATGCGGTCGTCGGAGGTGACCTTGACGTAGTCGACCTTGAGATTGGCGTCGTCGACCTCGGTCCCGATCTCCTCGACGATCGCATCGCACAGCTCGAGACTGTAGCCGATCGGCCGGTTGGAGTGATCGAGGAACGAGAACGGCAGCGAGCTTTCGCGGTAGCCGATCCGCACCGTGTGCGTGGCCTTGATGTTGGCGAGCGTGGGGCTGAGCCCCTCGCCCGCCGGCTGTGCGTCGGCCGGTCCGGCGAGCAGGCTTGCCGCCAGCAGACACGCTGACAGCAGGCATGTCGACCGTAGCGGCGCCTCAGCCCGTATCGGCCTCCAGCGGGCGCGATGCATGCATGCCTCCCGTCAATGGCCGGCCATCACGGCGCCGGGCACCGCATCCTGCGGCACCGCGTCGTCGGGCCCGAGCTCGTGCTCGGCCTTCAGCTCGCCCTCCCACTTCGCGACCACGGCGGTCGCCAGCGAGTTGCCGATCACGTTGGTGGCGCTGCGGCCCATGTCGAGGAAGGTGTCGATGCCCATGATCATCAGCAGGCCCGCCTCGGGGATGTTGAACTGCGCCAGCGTCGAGGCGATCACCACCAGCGACGCGCGCGGCACGCCGGCGACGCCCTTCGAGGTGATCATCAGCGTCGCCAGCATCGCGAGCTGCGTGCCGACCGACATCTCGATGTGGTAGGTCTGCGCGATGAAGATGCTCGCGAAGGTGCAGTACATCATCGTGCCGTCGAGGTTGAAGGAATAGCCGAGCGGCAGCACGAAGGCCGAGATGCGCGAGGAGGCGCCGAACCTGTTCAGCCCCTCCAGCGTCTTCGGATAGGCCGCCTCCGACGAGGCGGTCGAGAACGCGATCATCAGCGGCTCGCGGATTAGCCGCAAGAGATGGCTGTAGCGTGGCCCGATCACGATGAACCCGACGACGACCAGGATGCCCCACAGGATCAGGAGCGAGAGATAGAAGCCGCCCATGAAGACGATGAGCTTCCAGAGCACGCCGAGGCCGTTCTTCGAGACGGTCGCCATGATCGCGGCCCACACCGCGAGCGGCGCGAACAGCATCACATAGCCGGTGACCTTGAGCATGATGTGCGCGAGGTCGTCGATCAGGTTCATGATCGGCTTGGCCCGTTCAGGCATCGCACCGAGCGCAACCGCGAAGAACACCGCGAACACAACGATCTGCAGAATCTCGTTCTGCGCCATTGCGTCCGCGATCGAGGTCGGGATCAGATGGGTGAGGAATTTTTCGATCGAGAACGCCGACACCGGCAGTCCGGTCGACTGCGCCTTGTCGGGCAGCGTGCCGGGGAAGTTGGCGCCGGGCTGCAGCAGGTTCACCATCACGAGGCCGAGCAGCAGCGAGACGAAGGAGGCGGAGACGAACCAGCCCATGGTCTTGGCGAAGATGCGGCCGAGCTTGGCGCCGCTTCCCATATGGGCGATGCCGCCGACGAGGGTCGCGAAAACCAGCGGCGCGATGATCATCTTGATCAGACGCAGGAACAGCATCGCGATCAGGTTGACGTCTGCTGCGATCTCGGCACGGCTGTCAGGAAAGTAGTTGAAGACAATCGTCCCCATCGCGATGCCAAGGACCATCGCAATCAGGATATACTGCGTAAACCTGCTGGACATTCTCTTACCCCCGTAAGTTCCCGGCGGAGGGCAAGTGTGGCAGATTTACGCAGCTACGCAACACGCTTCGCGTCCAGCGCGACTTTGCCGAAACGTTCCCGTTGTGGAATGCCAGCGCGCGGACTAGCGTTCATGCAGCGCACAATCTGTGCAAGGCGCTGCGCGCGTCGCAGTCAATTGCATGCGAAACGACCAACGCCAAGGGAAGGCAAAGCGAAGGCAAAGCGAAGGCAAAGGGGGAGACACCGCCAATGAACGACACCGTCAATCGCCAGATCTTGCTTGTTGAAAAGCCGACCGGCAAGCTTGGCCCCGAGCATTTTCGTCTGACCACGGGGACGATCCCCACGCCGAAGGACGGCGAGGCGCTGGTGCGGACACGCTACATCTCGCTCGATGCCGCCAACCGCGCCTGGATGCACGGCGCCACTTACCGCGCTGCGGTGGAAGCCAACACCGTGATGGCCGGCGGCAGCATCGCCGAGGTGATCTCGTCGAAGGATTGTAGCCTGAAGCCCGGCGACATCGTGTTCGGCGACACCGGCTGGCAGGATTATGCCGCCGTGCCCGCCAAGCATCTGGCGAAGATGCCGAAGCTCGAGCCGATGACGCATCTGCTCAGCGTCTACGGCGTTGCCGGCCTGACCGCCTATTTCGGCCTGCTCCATGTCGGCAAGCCCAGGGAAGGCGAGACCGTGGTGGTGTCGGCGGCCGCGGGCTCGGTCGGCTCGATCGTCGGCCAGATCGCTGGGATCAAGGGCTGCCGCGTCGTCGGCATCGCCGGCGGCAAGGACAAGTGCCATTGGCTGACCAGCGAGCTCGGCTTCGACGCCGCGGTCGACTACAAGGACGGCGCCACCTACAAGGCGCTGCGCGCGGCGGCGCCCAAGGGCATCGACGTCTATTTCGACAATGTCGGCGGCGACATTCTGGAAGCCTGCCTGGCGCAGATGAACAATCGCGGCCGCATCGCCTGCTGCGGCGCGATCTCGCAATATGACGGCGTCCCCTCCGCGCACGGCCCGCGCGGCGTGCCCGGCCTGATCGTGGTGAAGCGGCTGATCATGCAGGGCTTCATCGTGATGGATTACATGGATCAGCGCGATGCCGCGCTCGCCGACCTGCAGTCCTGGGTCGCCTCGGGCAAACTCAAGGTGCAGGAGGACGTGATCGACGGCATCGAGAACACGCCGCAGGCACTGATCGGCCTGCTCGCCGGCGAAAACCGCGGCAAGCGCATGGTGAAGGTGTAGGCGGGAACGTTTCTCTCTCCCCTCGTCGTCCCGGCGAAAGCCGGGACCCATAACCACAGGGTTGAGTCGTTAGAAAGCTGTGGCCCCAGCGTCGTGCAACAATAACCTTCGGTGGTTATGGGTCCCGGCTTTCGCCGGGACGACATCGAGTATGTTGCGTCATCGAGACATACATTCACGGCCTCTCAGGGGCACACGGACAGGTTTGAATGCGCAGACCTAATGCACCGTGCCCGACGCCTGCGGTGCGGCTTGCGGAGCCGTCTTGCCCTTCTTCGCCTTGCGCCAGTTCTCGAAACTCTGCACCACGACGAAGAACGCCGGCACGAACAGTACGGCGAGGCAGGTCGAGGCGATCATGCCGGAGAACACGGTGATGCCGATCGACTTGCGGGCGTTTGCGCCGGCGCCGGTCGCGATCACCAGCGGCAGCACGCCGAGGATGAAGGCGAACGACGTCATCAGGATCGGCCGGAATCTCGCGCGCGCCGCGTCGATCGCCGCATCCAGCACCGACCGTCCGTCGCGCAGATGACGTTCCAGCGCGACCTCGACGATCAGGATCGCGTTCTTGGCCGACAGCGCGATCAACAGGATGGTGCCAATCTGGGTGTAGAGGTTGTTCTCGATATTCAGGCTCAGCAGCACCAGCGTCGGGCCGAGCAGCGACAGCGGTACGGCGAGGATCACCGAGATCGGCGCGTACCAGCTCTCATATTGCCCGGCGAGCACCAGATAGACCAGGAGCAGCGCCAGCGCGAACACATAGTAGATCTGGCTGCCGACCTCCTTCTCCTGGTACGACATCGCCGTCCACTCGAAGCCCGAGCCGGGCGGCAGCGTCTTTGTCGCTATCTCCTCCATCAACGCCATCGACTGGCCGGACGAGTAACCCTGCGCCGGCAGCCCGATGATGGAGGCGGACGGATAGAGGTTGTAGAGGCTGATCAGCGACGGTCCGATCGAGGGCGTGATCTTGGCGACCGTGCCAAGCGGGATCATGTCGCCGTTGCTGTTGCGCACCATCATGTTCTCGATGTCGCGCAGGCTCAGGCGGTACTGTGCCTCGGCCTGGGTATAGACCTGGAAGGTGCGGCCGAACTTGGTGAACTGGTTGACGTAGCTGGCACCGAGATAGGTCGACAGCGCCGCGAAGATCTGGTCGGGGGTGACGTGCAGGGTCTGCGTCTTGATGCGATCGACGTCGACGTCGAACTGCGGCACCATCGAGCGGAACGACGACTGGACCCGCTGCAGCGCGCTCTGGGTCTGCGCATTGGCCACGATCGCGCCGGTGACCGCCTGCAGCTTGCCGTAGTCGGCATTGCCGTCGCGCAGCTCGACCTGCATGGCAAAGCCGGCGGCGTTGCCGATGCCCTGGATCGGCGGCGGCGGGATCACCAGGATGCGCGCCTCCGGGATCACCGCGAGCTTGTCGTTGA
The DNA here is from genome assembly GCF_020194035.1 of Bradyrhizobium sp. BRP56. NCBI lineage: Bacteria > Pseudomonadati > Pseudomonadota > Alphaproteobacteria > Hyphomicrobiales > Nitrobacteraceae > Bradyrhizobium > Bradyrhizobium sp. BRP56. The sequence continues at coordinate 24,246 of NZ_JADYVV010000055.1, read as the reverse complement.
GCCCGTAGACCAGCGAACGCAGATCCTCGCCCGGCCCGCGCGCGCTCCAGTCCTTCAGGATCAGGTAGGCGACGCCGGCATTGGCGAGGCTCGAGGAGTTGTCCAGCGCGGAGATGCCGGCGATGCTGACCACCTGGTCGACGCCGGGGGTCTTGCCGGCGATCCTGGTGACCTCGTCGAGCACGTGCTGGGTGCGGTCGAGGGCCGCGCCGTCGGGCAATTGCACCGCGGCGAGCAGATAGCCCTGGTCCTCGATCGGAATGAATCCGGTCGGCACCCGCGACAGGCCGTAGCCGGCAAGCCCGATGATGACAAGCGCAACGGCGACCGAAGTCTTGGCATGCCCGGCGATGCCGCTGACCAGCCGTGTGTAACCGCGCTCGAGCCGGTCATAGACCGCGTTGAAGCCGCGATAGAAGAAATTGCGCTGCTCGGGCGGCGCGGGAGGACGCAGCCATAGCGCGCACTGTGTCGGCTTCAGCGTCGCGGCGTTGACGGCGCTGAGCAGCGCGGTGGCGGCGATCACCAGCGCGAATTGCGCGTACATCCGCCCGGTCAGCCCGGGCAGGAACGCCGCCGGCAGGAACACCGAGATCAAGACCAGCGTGATGCCGACGATCGGCGCGAACAACTCGTCCATCGCCTTGATCGCGGCGTCGTGGCCCGACATGCCGCGCTCGATATTGTGCGCCGCGCCCTCGACCACGACGATGGCGTCGTCGACCACGATGCCGATCGCCAGCACGATCGCAAACAGCGTTGACAGATTGATGGTGAAGCCGAGCGCGGCCATGGCCGCGAACGCGCCGATGATCGTGACCGGCACGGTGGTCGCCGGCACCAGCATCGCCCGCCAGTCCTGCAGGAAGACCAGGATCACGACCAGCACCAGCAGGCCGGCCTCGAACAGGGTCTTGTAGACCTCCTCGATCGAGGCGTTGACGAATTTGGTGGTGTCGAACGGCGTGTCGTATTTGATGTCTTGCGGGAACTGCCTGGCGAGCTCCGCCATTTTCTTCTCGACGGCCTTCTCGACCTGCAAGGCATTGGCGCCCGGCGACTGGAACACGCCGATGCCGGTCGCGGGCTTCTGGTTCAGCGAGAAGATCTGGCTGTAGGTCTGCGCGCCGAGCTCGACCCAGCCGACGTCGCGGACCCGGGTGACGTCGCCGACATTGCCTGTCTTGACGATGATGTCCTCGAACTGGCTCTTGTCGTCGAGCCGGCCGTTGACGTTCAGCGTGTACTGGAACGCCTGGCCCGCCGGCGTCGGCGGCGCGCCGACCTGGCCGGCGGTGACCTGCTGGCTCTGCTGCTGGATCGCCTGGATGACGTCCTGCGGCACCAGCCCGCGCACCTGCAGCTTGCTCGGGTCGAGCCAGACCCGCATCGAATATTGCCCGGCGCCGAACACCGTGACGTTGCCGACACCCGGAAGGCGCGACAGCTCGTCCCGGATGTTGATGGTGGCGTAGTTCGACAGGAACAGGCTGTCATAGGTCTTGTTCGGCGAGGTCAGCGTCACGAACAGCAGGATCGAGGTCGACCGCTTCTGGACCGTGACGCCCTGGTTCTGCACCGAGGTCGGCAGCTGTGACAGCGCGCTGGAGACACGGTTCTGCACCAGCACCTGCGCGAAATTGAGATCGGTGCCGATCTTGAAGGTCACCGTCAGCGTATAGGTGCCGTCGGCGCCGCTGTAGGACTGCATGTACAGCATGTCCTCGACGCCGTTGACCTGCTGCTCGATCGGCAGCGCCACGGTGTCGACCACCGTCTTGGCCGAGGCGCCGGGATAGCGCGTCGTCACCTGCACCGTCGGCGGCACCACGTCGGGATATTGCGCGACCGCGAGATTGTACAGCGCCACGCCGCCGATCAGGATCATCAGGATCGCGATGACGTTGGAAAGGACCGGGCGCTCGATGAAGAATTTCGAGATCATGGCGCGTGCGTCCTATTTGGCGGCTGTCGGCGCCGCGTCGGCCTTCTGCACCTGCGGATCGACCTTCTGCCCGGGGATCGCGCGCAGCAATCCGGCGGTCACGATGCGGTCATCCGGCTTCAGGCCACTCTCGATGACGCGCAGCCCCTCATCGAGCGGGCCGGTCGTCACCTTGCGCTGCTCGACCACGTTCTCGGCATTGACGACCAGCACGTAGCGGCCGGCCTGGTCGCTACCGATCGCGACGTCGGGCACCAGCAGCGCCTTGTCTTGCTTTTCGAAAGGCACGCGAACGCGGACATAGAAGCCGGGCAGCAAGGTCCGGTCCGGATTTGCGAACACGCCGCGGACCGCGAGCGTGCCGGTCGACTGGTTGAGGGTCGGCGAGATGTAATCAAGCTTGCCCTTGTGCGGATAGCCGGTCTCGGTCTGCAGGCCGACCTCGACCGGCAACTGCCTGAGCTCGTTGACCGACAGACCACGACGGCGCGCTTCATCCCGCACCCGCTGCACGTCCTGTTCGTTGACGTTGAAATTCACATAGATCGGATCGAGCTGCACGATGGTGGCAAGCTGGGTCGGCGACGCCGCGCCGACCAGCTCGCCGACCGAGACCAGGTGATTGCTGACGATGCCGTCGAACGGCGCGGCCACGTTGGTGTAGCCGTAGTTGACCGCCGCGATCCTGGTGTTGACCTGGGCCTGCTGCAGGCTGGCCTGGGCGTTGTCCCGGGTGGAGGTCGAGGTATCAAGCGTCGCCTGCGAGACCGCCTGCCGCTGCACCAGATCGGTCTGCCGCTTGAAGTCGAGTTCGGCCTGCTTCAGCGTCGCCTGCGCGCCGACCTCTGCGGCCTGCGCCTGTTCCAGCTTCAGCTTGTAGGTCTCCGGCTCGATCGTGAACAGCGTGGTCCCCGCCTTCACGAAGGAGCCGTCCTGATAGTTGATCGCCTGCAGGAAGCCCTGCACGCGCGCGACCAGATCGACGGTCTGGATCGGCGCGGTGTTTCCGGTGGCGTCCAGATAACGTGTGATGGCGCGCTGCACCGGCGGCGCAACCTCGACCTTGGGCGGCGGCGGCGCAACAAAACTGTTTTGCTCGCAGGCACTTAAACTGACGAAGGCGGATACGACGAACGCGATGCGCGCAAGCGGTACATTTCGCAGCCGCACAAAACTGCTCCGACCGAAATGTGCCGACGCGAGCGCATGCCTCATGTCCGAGCCTCGATTCAAATGACTAAATTTAAAGATCTCGTGACGGGCAAAAAAATCCGCCTGTTTCATCCATAGCAACAATCCGCTTGCAGCGGAACTCGAAAGCGAAAATGATGCCGCTCGCCGAGGTTGCTACAACAAGACTTTTTCAGAACTCAGTTCAGTTGAGCCGGAGGCATCCGGCGCGACCAGAGGATTTATTCAGATGATCAATGCGTTGACACGAGCAACGAAGCTGTCCGCATGGCTTGCGCTTGCAGCATTCAAGAGCACCGCACCGGCCTTGTCGCAGGCGCCGACCCAAGCGCAGCGCGACGCCATCAAGTCGCAATGCCGCAACGACTACATCGCCCATTGCTCAAGCGTACCGCCGGGCGGCGAAGCCTCACTGCAATGCCTGCAGAAGAACATGGCAAGCCTCGGCGCGGGCTGCGCCAGCGCGGTGAAGGCCGTCGAAGCTCCGGCTGCCGCACCGAAGGGAGACTCCGCGCCCGCGGCGGCCAAGACCGAAGCTACTCCCGCGGCGACGGCCAAGCCCGCCACCGAAGCCGCCGCGCCAAAGGCGGCCGGGACGCCGTCCAACACGCAGATCTCCGCGATCCGCAGCGCATGCCGTTCCGATTATCCCAAGGTTTGCGCGGGCGTGCCGACCGGCGGCGCGGCGGCGCTGCAGTGCCTCGAAAAGAACAAGGGCAAGCTTTCGCCGGCCTGCGAGAAGGCCGTCGCCGCCGCTGGTGGCGGTGCCGCCGCGCCGGCCGCGGGCGCTGCAGCCACGGCGGCCCCGGCGGCTGCCCCAGCCGTGATCGCGTTGCGGCCGCTGCGGCCGCGCGAAGAGCTGTTCGTGCTGCGCTCGGCCTGCGGCGCCGATGTCCGCTCGATCTGTGGCGGCGTCCAGCCGGGCGGCGGGCGGATCGTGCAGTGCCTCGCGACCAATGCCGGCTCGCTGTCGCCGGCGTGCCGCGACGTGCTGGCGCCGTTCACGGCGCGGTGATGCTGTTGTCACGCGACTGACCGGAAAAGGGAGCAAACAATGCTGCGTATCGTCCTGACCGCCGCGCTGCTTTGCGGCGCAACCGCCGTCTACGCCCAGGAGCTGACCACCGCACAACGCGACGCCTGCATGGGCGACTACGAGAAGTTCTGCAAGAGCGTGACGCCCGGCGGCGGCCGCATCATCGCCTGTCTCGCCAAGCAGAGCGACAAGCTGGCGCCCGCCTGCAAGAAGGTGCTGGCGGAAGCGGAAAAGAAATAGCCGCGCAGGCGGTGAGACGACAGGTGCCCGGCGATTTGCCGGGCACGGAACCGTAGCATCTTGTTGTCACCTACGGGCCAATCATGCCTCACCCGGGAGAGGGAATTTCATGCGTTCAATATTGCTGATCGCCGCAGCCCTGCTGTCCTTTGCCGCGACCATGACCTTTGAGTCCTCCGACGCCAACGCGGTCGTTTGCGCGCGCGGCGTCTATCGCGCCGGCTGCGCCGGTCCCAACGGCGCGGTCGTCGCCCGCAAACCCGTCGCCGCCGGCTGCCGCTGGGTGTGGGTCGGCGGGGTCAAGGTCCGCCGCTGCTATTGAAACTTTCAGCCCCACGCGGCTAGTCGCTGCGCGCATTTTCCCTCTGGCGTTCCCGCCGGAGGGCGATTAGTCTGGACCCAAATTGTAAGTACACTGTCAATCTGGGAGGCAGACGTTGCGGATCGCCGTGATCGGCGGAGGGCCCGGCGGGCTCTATTTCGCCTATCTCTGGAAGAAGCGTCATCCCGACGCCGAGATCGACCTGTTCGAGCAGAACGCGGCCGGCGCCACCTGGGGCTTCGGCGTGGTGTTCTCCGAACAGGCGCTGGACTTCCTGCGCGCCGACGACCCCGAGACGGTCGACGCCATCGCCCCGCGGATGGAGAGCTGGAAGAACATCACCCTCAATCTGCGCGGCGGGAGCGTCGAGATCGACGGCGTCGGGTTCTCCTCGATCGGCCGGCTGGCGCTGCTGACGGTCCTGCAGGAGCGCGTCCGCAGCACGGGTGTCACGCCGCGCTTCGACACCGTGGTGCAGTCGGTCGACCAGCTCAGGGATTACGACCTGATCGTCGCCGCCGACGGGCTGAACTCGATGGTCCGCCGCGGCTTCGAGGCCGCCTTCGGCGCCTCGGTCTCGCATTCCACCAACAAATTCGCCTGGTACGGCACCACCAAAACCTTCGCGACGCTGTCGCAGACTTTCGTGGCAACCGAGCGCGGCAGCTTCAACGCCCATCACTATCGCTATGCGAAGGACATGAGCACCTTCCTGGTCGAGTGCGATGCGGCGACCTGGGCGGCCTACGGCTTCGCCGACAAGAGCATCGAGCAGTCGCAGGCGATCTGCGAAGACGTATTCGCCGCGACGCTGGACGGCCACCGGCTGATCTCGAACAAGTCGGTGTGGCGCAATTTCCCGTGGATCTGGAACGAGCGCTGGTCGCACGGCAACATGGTGCTGATCGGCGACGCGCTGCATTCGGCGCATTTCTCGATCGGCTCCGGGACGCGGCTTGCGATCGAGGATGCGATTGCGCTGACCAAGGCGCTGGAGACCGAGAGCGACATTGGCGCCGCGCTTGCCCGCTACGAGAGCGAGCGCAAGCCGATCGTGAAGAAGCTCGTCACCGCGGCGCGGACCAGCGCCGACTGGTATGAGCATTTTCCCGCGCACATGACGCTCGACCTGATGGATTTCGCCTACAGCTACATCACCCGCTCCGGCCGGATCGACGACGCGCGACTGCGCGCGATGTCGCCCGTCTTCATGGCCCGCTACGCAGCCGCAAAGGGACAATCATGACCGGGATCGCCGACCACGTTCCGCTGGACAATCCCGGTGCGCGCGAGATCGGCTTTACGATCCCCGAGCGCTACAATGCGAGCCGCATCCTGTTCGACAATCTCGGTAACGGGAATGCCGAGCGCCTGGCGCTGACCGGCCCGGCCGGCACGCGGACCTATCGCGAGCTCTGCACTGAGGCCGCACGCTGGGGCCACGCCTTCCGGTCGCTCGGGCTGCAGCGCGGCGACCGCGTCCTGCTGTTCCTCGACGACACCCCGGCCTATCCGGCGGCATTCTTCGGCGCGGTGCGCGCCGGCTTCGTGCCGCTCTTGATCAACACGCTGACCACGCCCGAGCTGCTGCAATTCTACCTGTCCGACGCCGGCGCGCAGGTCGCGGTCACCGATGCGGAATTCTGTGCGCGCTTCAACGTGGAAGCCTGCAAGGACACGCCGCTGCGTACGCTGGTGGTGGTCAACGGCGCCGCCGGTGATCATGCGGCTGCCGAAACGCGCGAGGCCAGCGACTGGCTGCAAGGATTTCCGATCGAGCTCGACGCGGCCGACACCCACCGCAACGAGATGGCGTTCTGGATGTATTCGTCGGGGTCGACCGGCCGTCCCAAGGGCATCGTGCATCTGCAGCACGACATGGCCTATAGCGAGCGCGCCTTTGCCCGCAACGTGCTGAAACTCGAGCCCGGCGACATCTGCTTCTCGGTGCCCAAGATCTTCTTCGCCTATGGTTTCGGCAATTCGATCACGTTTCCATTTTCCGTCGGCGCCGCGACGCTGCTGCTGCCGGGCCAGCCGAAACCGGCCGCGATCTTCGCGGCGATCGGGCAATATCGCCCGACCGTGTTCTTCGGCTTGCCGACGCTCTACATCTCGCTGACCAAGGCCGAAGGCGCCGAGCAAACCGATTTCTCCTCGCTGCGGATGGCGGTCTCGGCCGCCGAAGTGCTGTCAGCCGACGTCTTCAACGGCTGGAAGCGGCTCACCGGGCTCGAGATCATCGAAGGCCTCGGCTCGACCGAAGTGCTGCACGTCTATCTCAGCAACCGCGCGGAGCAAAAGAAGCTCGGCGCCGCCGGCCTGCGCGTGCCCGGCTACGAGATCATGCTGCGCGACAGCGACGGCCGCGAGGTCGGCGACAATGAGGAAGGCATCCTGTGGGTGCGCGGCGATTCCGCGACCCCGCTGTACTGGAACCGGCCGGACAAGACCGCCGAGACCGTGCACGAGGACGGCTGGATCTACACCGGCGACCGCTTCATGCGCGACAGCGACGGCTTCCACTTCTTCCGCGGCCGCGCCGACGATCTGATCAAGATCTCCGGCCAGTGGGTCTATCCGCTGGAGGTCGAGCTCTGCCTCGCCGATCACCCCGACGTCCGCGAATGCGCCGTCTACGCCGCCGAATTGCCTGACCGGCGCATGACGCTGCGCGCCGTGGTGGTCATGAACAAGGCCGGCTTCGACACGGCCGAAGCGACGCGGCGGCTGCAGGACTACGTCAAGACAAAATTGTTGCCGTACAAATACCCGCGCGAGGTCAAATTCATCGACGAACTGCCGAAGACCGGCACCGGCAAGATCGACCGGCAGGCGGTGATGCGGATGTGAGAGCGCCAGACTGCGCAACACTGCCGCCAAACATTCGATGTCGTCCCGGCGAAGGCCCCATAACCACAAATATTTGCGGCGCGAAGGCTGGGGCCCCAGCCTGCCATCACAACAGCCTTCGGTGGTTATAGGTCCCGGATCGCGCTTCGCTTGTCCGGGACGACGAGCATTAGCTGCCCGCCATCCAGCCACACATTCAGTGTCGTCCCGGCGAAGGCCGGGACCCATAACCACAAATATTTGTGGCGCAAAGGCTGGGGCCCCAGCCTGCCATCACAACAGCCTTCGGTGGTTATAGGTCCCGGATCGCGCTTCGCTTGTCCGGGACGACGAGCATTAGCTGCCCGCCATCCAGCCACACATTCGATGTCGTCCCGGCGAAGGCCGGGACCCGTAACCACAAATGTGTGTGGCACGAAGGCTGGGGCTCCAGCCTGCCATAACAACAGCCTTCGGTGGTTATGGGTCCCGGATCGCGCTCGCTACGCTCGCTTGTCCGGGACGACGAGCATCAGCTGCCCCGCCATCCAGCCACACATTCAGTGTCGTCCCGGCGAAAGCCGGGACCCATAACCACAAATGCTTGTGGCGCGAGGGCTGGAGCCCCAGCCTGCCACAACAACAGCCATCGGTGGTTATGGGTCCCGGATCGCGCTCGCTACGCTCGCTTGTCCGGGACGACGAGCAATAGCTGCCCCGCCATACAGCCACACATTCAACGTCGTCCCGGCGAAGGCCGGGACCCATAACCACAAATATTTGCGGCGCAAAGGCTGGGGCCCCAGCCTGCCATCACAACAGCCTTCGGTGGTTATGGGTCCCGGATCGCGCTTCGCTTGTCCGGGACGACGACGGAGAATGCGGCGAGCACGCCGCGTGTATCGACTGCCGGGCAGTTACGCCTTCAGCCCCGTCCCGCCATACAGCCAGGCGATGTCATCGCACCACTGATCCTGCGACTTCGCGCTCATGATCGCGTTGCGGATGCGGGCGTGCTCGCCTGAGGGATGGTAGACGTGTTCGCCGATCGCGCGTGACATCAGCTGCACGCGCGCGGTGCGCGGGAAGCGTTGCGCGCTGTAGGCTTCGAGCGCCGCTGTCTGGTCATCGTGACTGGCCAGCATGTGCGACAGGCAGACCGCGTCCTCCATCGCCTGGCAGGCGCCCTGCGCGAAATATTGCAGCATCGGATGCGCGGCGTCGCCGAGCAGCACCACGCGGCCGTCGATCCACTGCGCGTTCGGATCGCGGTCGCACAACACCCAGAGCTTCCAGTTGGTGCCGTGGCGGATGATGTTCTGCGCCCGCTCATGGACGTGGGTAAAACCCTTCATCACCTCGGCTTCGGACACCGGCTTGCCGGCGACCGGCTCCGGCGCATTGTTGTGATAGGTGACGACGAGGTTGAACACCTTCCAGCCCGACAACGGGTAATGCACGATGTGGCATTTCGGGCCGGCCCACAGCGTCGCCGCGTTCCAGCGCAAATCCTCCGGCATCTGCTCGGTCGGGATCACCGAGCGATAGGTGGTGTGGCCGGAGACGCGCGGCGGGCCGTCCGACGTGACCTGCTTGCGGATGTTCGACCACAAGCCATCGGCGCCGATCAGGAGGCGGCCGGCAATCCGCTCGCCATCGGCGAGCTTCGCCGTCACGGACGAGCCGTCCTGCTCGTAGCCTGTCACCTCGCTGGACACGCGCAGTTCGATCAGCTCGTGATTCTGGCAGGCGCGCAGGAATACGCCGTGCAGATCGCCGCGATGCACCACGGCATAGGGATTTCCGAACCGCGCGCGAAAGGCATCGCCGAGATCGATATGGGTGATCTCGTCGGCGGTCAGCGCATCCATCAGCCGGAGCTGATCGATATAGACGGCCATGTTGCGCGCGGCCTCGCCGACGCCGAGATAGTCGAAGGCGTGGAACGCGTTCGGGCCGAGCTGGATGCCGGCGCCGATCTCGCCGAGCGCGGCGGCCTTCTCCAGCAGGATCGAGCGGATGCCTTTTTGCGCAAGGCCCAGCGCCACGGCGAGGCCGCCGATGCCGCCGCCCGCAATCAGGACAGGTCTCGTCTCCGCCATCAGCCCGACCTCCCGAGATGTTCGAGCGCGTCCTCGGCGCGCAGCGGCACCCGCGACGCCTCGTTGTTGAGGTCGACGAGCTGGGTCAACAACGCCAGCAACGTCTTGCGATCGGCCGGCTTCAGCGGCTGCAGCATCCGCGCCTGCGCCTTGTCGACCGAAGGCATGATATCGCTCAGCACCGCCGCGCCGGCCTTGGTAAGATAGAGCAGCTTGACCCGCTTGTCCTCGGGCGCCGGCTTGCGCACGATGAACTCCTTGGCCTGCAGCCGTTCGATCACATTGCCGAGCGTGGAACGGTCGAACGCGATCACCGCCGAGAGCCTCGTGGCGTCGATGCCGGGATGGGTCGAGATCGTGACCAGCGCGGCGTATTGCACCGGCGTCAGGTCGAACGCCTTGCACTCCTCGATGAACAGTGCGACCGCGATCTGCTGCATCCGCCGAAACAGGTAGCCGGGCGCGGTATAGACCGCGTCCATCGTGACGGGCGCTGGTTTGTTATTCGGCATCGGGTTGCTTGTCCGGGGCGGCGTCGGCGAACGCCTTGATTTGCTTTGCCGCGGCCTCGGCCTTGAGCAAGCGCGGATAGGCCGAGACGTCGACGCCGAAGCGCCGCGCATTGGCGAGCTGCGGCACCAGGCAGAGATCGGCCAGTGTCGGCGCATCGCCAAAGCAGAACGGGCCGGACTCCGCCGCGATCAGGGTCTCGCAGGCCGACAGTCCCTCGCGATTGGCCCAGGCCGCCCATTCCGTCACCTGCTCCTCGGGCAGGGCGAGCTGACGCAGCCGCGCCAGCACCTTCAAATTCTGCACCGGATGCGTGTCACAGGCGATCGCCTGCGCAAACGCCCGCACCTTTGCGCGCCGCAGCGGATCCTTCGGCAAGAGCGGCGGGTTGGGATTGGTCTCGTCGAGCCATTCGATGATCGCGAGCGACTGGGTGAGGATCGCGCCGGCGTCGCTCTCCAGGGTCGGTACCAGCCCCTGCGGATTGATCGCGAGATAGGCCGGCGCGCACTGCTCGCCCTTGCGCAGGTGATGCGGCAGATGCTCGGACGTGAGCCCCTTCAGGTTGAGGGCGATCCGGACCCGGTAGGACGCGCTGCTCCGGAAATAGCCATGCAGCTTCATCGGAACCTCCCTTGCATTGTTCTGGTTTGACGCGTTTTCTTTGCGCGAACCGGTAGCCACTTCGCTCGAAAACGCCATGGCTTACTTCATTGACGCTAGCCATATTGTCAGTATACTGTCAATTAAATTGCACCGACAAGAATGATGGGAGGCTTGCCATGGAAGCCGTGCAGAAGACCCCGGAGCGCGAGGCATTCTACAAGAAGATCGACGGCCAGAACCTCTCGGCGCTGTGGAACGTGATGAACGATCTGATCACGCCGGAGCCGAAAAGCGCCTGCCGTCCTCACTTGTGGAAGTTCGACCAGATCCGCGACTACATGAACGAGGCCGGCAAGCTGATCACGGCCAAGGAGGCCGAGCGCCGCGTGCTGGTGCTGGAAAATCCCGGCCTGCGCGGCCAGTCCAAGATCACGACCTCGCTGTTCGCCGGCGTGCAGATGGTGGTGCCGGGCGACATCGCCCCCGCCCATCGCCATGCCCAATCGGCGCTGCGCTTCGTGCTCGAGGGCAAGGGCGCCTTCACCGCCGTCGACGGCGAGCGCACCGCGATGTCGCCGGGCGACTTCGTCATCACGCCGTCGATGACCTGGCACGACCATTCCAACGAAACCAATGAGCCGATGTTCTGGCTCGACGGGCTCGACATCCCGATGGTGCAGTTCTTCGACTGCTCGTTTGCCGAAGGCGCCAAGGAGGACCAGCAGTCGATCTCCAAGCCGGCCGGCGCGAGCTTCGCGCGCTACGGCCACAATCTGCTGCCGATCGACCAGAAGCGAACCTCGAAGACCTCGCCGATCTTCAACTATCCCTATGAATACACCCGCGAGGCGCTCGAGAAGGCCAAGGTCAGCGACGAGTGGGACGCCTGCCACGGGCTGAAGCTGAAATTCTCCAACCCCGAGACCGGCGATTTCGCGATGCCGACCATCGGCACCTTCATCCAGCTGCTGCCGAAGGGTTTCAAGACCGCGCGCTATCGCGCAACCGATGCGACCGTGTTCGCCGCGATCGAGGGCAAGGGCCGCGCGCGGGTCGGCGACCAGACCTTCGAATGGGGACCGCGCGATTTGTTCGTGGTGCCGAGCTGGCACTGGGTCACCCACGAGGCCGATGCCGACTCCGTGCTGTTCTCGTTCTCCGACCGCCCGGTGCAGCAGAAGCTCGACCTGTTCCGCGAGGACAGGGGCAACGCGTAACGATCGTCTGCGCAAGGCACGCAGCGCCCACCTCACGTCGTCCCGGCGAAAGCCGGGACCCATTACCACCAATCTCGATTGGTTGAACGCGTTGGGGCCCCAGCCTTTTCTAACAACGGCATCCTGTGGTTATGGGTCCCGGCCTTCGCCGGGACGACGGCGGATGTTGCGGCAGCAGCGCGCCCCTTACCGCCAGTGCAGCAGGCGTGTCTCCAGCAAATTGATCAGCTTCCCCACCGCAAGCCCGAACAGCGACAGGATCACGACGCCGGCGAGCAGCTGATCGGTCTGCATCAGATTGCCGGCCTGCAGCACGAAGGCGCCGATGCCGTATTGCGCGCCGATCATCTCGGCGCTGACGACGAGCAGCAGCGCCACCGACGCGGTGATGCGGAAGCCGGCGAGGATGGAGGGCAGCGCGCCGGGCCAGATCACGCGGCGCACGATGGCGTGGAACGGCACGTTGAAGCTCTGCGCCATCCGGATCAGATTGCGCGGCACCGCATCGACGCCGCTATAGACCGAGATCGCGGTCGAGAAGAACACGCCAAGCGCAATGGTCGCGATCTTCGGCTCCTCGCCGATCCCGAGCCACAGAATGAGCAACGGCAGCAGCGCGATCTTCGGGATCGGAAACAGCGCCGAGATGAAGGTGATGCCGACGCCGCGCGCCATGGTCGACAGCCCGATCGCGAAGCCGACCACGACGCCGGCGGCCGTGCCGATGAGCCAGCCGGTGCCGATCCGCATAATGGACCACGACAAGTGCTGCCACAACGCGCCCGACATCGCGAGCCTATAGATCGCGACCGCGATCGCCGACGGCGCCGGCAGGAACAGCGGATTGACCAACCCCGCGCTGCCGGCGAGCTGCCAGAGCGCGATCACAAGCGCGAGCGCGATCCAGCCGGCATGGCGGCTGCCGCCAGGCGTGAAGCCGGCGCCGCGAAACGCGACTGGGCGCGTCGCCTCCGCCGACTGGTCTTTCGCTTGCTGCGGCGCGCGGTCAAGCATGCTGGACCTCGCGCTCGGCGTCGATCGCCTCGTTGCGGATCAGCGACCACAGCTCGCTTTGCAGCGCAGCCATCGGGCCGCGCGCATCCGTCGTGCCCCGCTCGGCGCGCGTCATCGGGATGGTCACGATTTCCCGGATCCGGCCAGGGCGGCGCGACAGCACCACGACGCGGTCGGCGAGCCGCACCGCTTCCTCGAGATTATGCGTGACATAGACCGCGCCCATCGCGCCGTCGGCGAGCAGACGCACGAAATCCTCCATCAGGAGCTCGCGGGTCTGCGAATCCAGCGCCGACAGCGGCTCGTCCATCAGCAGGATCGCGGGGCGAACCGCGAGCGCGCGCGCAATGCCGACGCGCTGGCGCATGCCGCCGGACAGTTGCTTCGGATAGGCCGCGCGAAAATCCGACAGCCCGGTGCGGCGCAGCGCATCGTCGATCACGGCGCGGCGCTCGCCGGCACTCAAGCCCGTATGCAGCAGCGGAAACGCGACATTCTCCTCGACCGTATTCCACGGCAGTAGCGCAAAATCCTGGAACACGAAGGTCAGCGGATTGAGGCTATCAGCCGGCGCCGCCCCGCGCAGCTCGGCCGCGCCTCCAGCCGGCCGCAGCAGGCCGCCAAGAATGGAAAGCAGCGTGCTCTTGCCGCAGCCGGACGGACCGACGATCGCGACAATCTCGCCGGCCCGGACCGTGAAGGAGACATCGTCGAGCACGTCGAGTGCGCCGAAGCGATGGCTGATATGGTCGGCGATCAGGTCCATCTACTGGCTCACTCCTTGATCCGTCATCCTGAGGAGCGCGCCCTTGCGCGCGTCGCGAAGGATGAACGGCCGGCCACTATCGGGGCCGTCGATCCTTCGAGACGCCGCTTCGCGGCTCCTCAGGATGACGGGGATAGAGTGGTGTCTGCGGTCTAACATCAATCCGCCTTCACATAATCCTTCGCGATGATCGCATTGGCGTCAAAGCCCTTGTCCACAAAGCCCTGCCCCTGCAGCCATTTGATCTGGTTGTCGAGATTCTTCACGTCGAGCTTGCCGTCGGGATCTATATAGGCGCAATTGCCGACCACCTGCGCGACCGGCAGGTTGGTGTATTTGGCGATGATCTCGAGCAGCGGCCTGGTCTTGTCGTTGATCGGCGCCACGCCGTCCTTGATCGCAGTCAGGATCACGTCGTGATATTCGTGGTCAGCACGGGTGAGTGCGGTGAGCAGCCTGGTCACCAGCGGTGCATTGGTCAGCGCCTTCGGCGACGCGAAGATGGCCCCCAGCTGCCACGGCGTCTCGTCGCCGACCCAGCCGAGCAATTTCGCGCCGTTGGAATCCATCAGCGTCCGCGCGGTCGAGACCGGCAGCAGCGCGGCGTCGACGGTTTCGCCCTTCAGCGCCGCGGCCGCGTTCGACAGCGACTGCAGCGGCACCACCTTCACCTCGGACAGCTTGAAGCCGTATTTGTCGGCGAGCAGGCCGAGCGAATAATGGAAGCTGGAGCCGACCTGGGTCACCGCGACGCGCTTGCCCGCCAGATCCTTCGGCGTCTTGAGGCCGGCGGCGTAGGCGTTGTTGCTGGCGAAATAGCCGATCAGGGGATAGCCGGCCTTCTCGCGGCTCATGCCGCCGATCACCTTCAGCGTGCCCTTGCCGGCGAGATTGTAGAGGCCGGCGGTGACGGCGGTGATGCCGAAATCGACATCGCCCGACGCGGTCGCGACCGCGATCGGCTGCGCCGCGTCGAAGAATTTGAGCTCGACGTCGAGACCGGCGTCGCGGAAATAGCCCTTGTCCTGCGCGATGAACACCGGCGCCGAGGACGACAGCCGCAGCACACCGATCTTCGCCTTCAGGAGATCGTCGGCCCGCGCGATGCCGCTCGCGGCCCACACCAGCATGCCCGCGACTGCGAGCCGCGCCCAACCCTTCATTCCGTCCTCCGCCTAGATTCCTTCGGGCACGGCCTGATCACGGCCGATGAACGCACCCTGTGTGCCGAGCTGTTGTTGCAACTTTTCGACGGAAATGTCGCGCGGAATCGTATTGCCCGACAGCGCGAGCGCGGCCGCGGTTCCCGCCGCCTCGCCCATCACAAAACAGGCACCGGAGACGCGCGCCGCCGATTGCCCCTCATGGGTCATCGAGGCGCAGCGGCCGGCGACCAGCAGATTGTCGACGCCCTCCGGTACCAGCATGCGGTACGGCAACTCGTTGTAGCCGCGGCTCTCCGGGATCGGCGGAAACTCGAAGATCACATCACCCGGCACATGGGATTCCTTCGGCCAACCATTGACGCCGATCGAATCCTCGAACGAGGCGCAGCCCAGCACGTCCTCGCCTGACAGCATGTATCCGCCGATCACGCGCCGCGTCTCGCGGATGCCGAGCTGCGGCGGCAGATCGACGATGTAGGAATTCTCGAAGCCGGGCACCGTGCGCAGGAACTTGAACGCTTCGACCGCCTGGCGGCGGCCCTCGATCTCGCCGCGCGTCATGTCATCAGGATCGATGCCGGAAATGGCGCCGCCATCACTTCGCGTCACCTGGGTGAAATTCACCCGCCATTCGATCTGCGATTTCTGCGGCCGCACGATCGCCGACTTGCGCGGGAACGTGTGGGTACCGGCGGCCTCGGCCTGCGCCATCAGCTCCGGGATGGTGCGCCACGCATCGCCGGCCTTCGCCGGATCGATGCCGTTGAGGCGGAACATCATCGAGGGATAGAGCATGCCGCCCTTGTTGTCGCCGACCTCATGCGGCGCGCCCGCCCACACCGCGAGATCGCCGTCGCCGGAGCAATCGATGAAGATGCTGGCGCGCACCGCCTGACGCCCGGCCTTGGTTTCGACCATCAGCGCACGGATGTGCGAGCCATCCATGACGACGCCGGCGCCGAGCGCGTGGAACAGAATGTCGACCTTGTGATGTGCGAGCAGATCGTCGGCTGCGATCTTGTAGGCCGCGGTGTCGTAGGCCTGCGCGAGGATCTTGCCGAGGATCAGATGCGGCGCGTTCAGCCCGCCGAGCCGGTCGATCCGCGTCAGCAGGTCGGAGGCGATGCCCTGCACCACGCGGTGCATCTCGCCGAAGACGTTGGCGTGCAGCCCGCAGAAATTGGTCACGCCGGCCGCGGTGCCCATGCCGCCGAGAAATCCGTAACGCTCGATCAGGAGCGTCCGCCGTCCGGCACGTGCGGCGCCGACCGCTGCCGCGATGCCGGCCGGTCCGCCGCCAAGCACCACCACGTCATATTCGCCATAGACCGGGACCTGCCGCGCAGGTTCTTCGATCGTGCTCGCTCGCATCATTTCCGCCCTGAACAAAGTTGATTGGGCCAACTATGAATTGATGCGGATTGCAGTACAATCCACCAAATTATGTAATCAGCTTTCGCGAATCGAGAAAGGCGAGCAAGGCAGATGGATACGCTGGTCAATCTCGAAGCCTTCCTCGCCACCGCCGATGCCGGCGGCTTTTCCGCCGCGGCGCGCAAGCTCAATATCGCGACATCCGTCGTCGCCAAGCGCGTGACCCAGCTCGAGGAGCGGATCGGCACCGCGCTGTTCCACCGCTCGACCCGCCAGTTGCGGCTGACCGAGGCCGGGCAGCAATATGTGCATCGCGCCCGCGGCGTGGTTGCCGATGTCGGCGATCTCCTGTCGCGGATGGGCGAGAAGCAGCGCGACCTCTCCGATCATCTGCGCGTCAAGGCGCCGACTTCGCTGACGGTGGCGCGGCTTGCCGATGCCTTCACGATCTTCCAGAAGCAGAACACAAGCGTGAAGCTCGAGATCGTGATGATCGATCGTCCGGTCGATCCGGTGACCGAAGGTTTTGATATCGCGATCGGCGCCTTCCCGCACTCCTTTGGCGGCGTGGTTGACGAGCCCTTGTGCCGGCTGCCGCGCCTTGTGTGCGCCTCACCGGCCTATCTGAAGAAGCACGGCATGCCGAAGCATCCGCGCGACCTGGTCGATCATCGCTGCCTCAGCTTCCTGCCGACCGGACCGGAATGGCCGTTCGAGGGACCGCGCGGCCGCATCAATATCCAGGTCCGCCCGATTCTCTCTTCGAACGAAGGCCGCGTGCTGACGCAAAGCGCGATCGCCGGCAACGGCATCGCGCTGCTCTCGCATTATCTGGTCGCGGACGCGCTGCGCGCCGGCGCGTTGCAACCGGTACTCACCGACTTTCCGATCCCCGAATTGTGGGTCAAGGCCGCCGTTCCCGAGCGCCGCATCGATGCCGCCGCGGTGCAGGCGCTGCTGAAGACATTGAAAAAAACGCTGTCGCAGCCGCTGTGATGCGACGCCGGCCTTGCCGGTCGCATGCCGAGCTGAGACAAGGACGCGAAAGGATCGCCCGCTTGAAACTCCTGATCTCAATGTCGTTTGGTCTCATCATCGTCGCTGGGCCCGCGGCGGCGATCGAGGCCTGCCGCTTCATTGAGGCGAGGGCGGAGCGCGAGGCCTGCTACCATCGGCAAGAGCAGGAACTTGCGGCGAAGCGCAAGCCCGAGCCGCCGGTGACGCGGTCGAGCGAATCGAAGACGTTCGATCAGCTGCAGCAGATGCGCCGCGACGACGAAGAGGTCTATCGCAGCATGCGCGGCATCTGCCGCGGCTGCTGAGCTTACGCGCGGCCGCCCCACCGGCCGGCGCGCTTCTCGGCGAAGGATGCAAGCCCCTCGGCTGCCTCGGCGGTCTGGCGCTTGGCCGAATGCAGATGAACGAGGCGCTTGTAGGCCTCGTCGTCCACCGCCATGCCGCCGAACGAGCTTTCCATCGCGAGCTTCTTGGTCTCGGCCATCGCATCCGGCGCGTTGCCGAGCAGCTGCTCGACGACCTTGGCGCCGGCGCTGTCGAGATCGGCCAGCGGCACCACCTCATGGACAAGGCCGATGCGGCGGGCATCCTCGGCGCCGAACCGTTCGCCGGTCAGCGCATAGCGGCGCACCTGGCGGACGCCGATCGCGTCACAGAGCTGCGGGATGATGATCGCCGCGGTCAGGCCCCAGCGCACCTCGGTGATCGAGAACAGCGCATTGTCGGCCGCGATCACGATGTCGCAGGCCGAGATCACGCCGGTGCCGCCGCCGAAGCAGCCGCCCTGCACCAGCGCGACGGTCGGGACCGGCAGCGTGTTGAGACGCTGCACCGCCTCGAAGGTGGCGCGCGACGCCGCCTCGTTCTCCTCGAACGATTTCGGCCGCACGCCG
Organism: Bradyrhizobium sp. BRP56; assembly: GCF_020194035.1. Lineage (NCBI taxonomy): Bacteria > Pseudomonadati > Pseudomonadota > Alphaproteobacteria > Hyphomicrobiales > Nitrobacteraceae > Bradyrhizobium > Bradyrhizobium sp. BRP56. The sequence goes on along the minus strand of NZ_JADYVV010000055.1, from coordinate 6,015 downwards.
TTGATCCATTTCAAATCGGCGCCGGCCTGGAAATGCTTGCCGTTGCCGTTCAGCACGACGACGCGCACCGGCTTGGTCGAGAGATCGTCGATCGCGGCCAGCACGCCCGCAATCAGCGCGCCGTCATAGGCATTGTTGACCTCGGGACGATTCAGCGTGACGGTCGCGACACCCCGCGCATCGAGGCTCCACAGGACTGGGCTGGCCGACATGACGTTGCTCCCTCGTTCGGCATTGCTGTTATCTTGTACTGGCCTTGCACTATGGCGAGAGCGGATGCCTTGATCCATCACTTTCGAGCGCGCGCGACCGCGCCCCGCGCATGACGGGTTGCGCGATGCCCCGCGCTTGTGGAAACTGACGGGCACGTTACGGAGAATTGTTCCACTCATGCGTATCTGCATTTTCGGCGCGGGCGCCATAGGCAGCCACTTCGCGGTCCGGCTCGCGCGCGCCGGTCTCGATGTGGCGTGCGTGATGCGCGGGCCGCATCTCGACGCGGTCAGGACCAGCGGACTGACGCTGAAGGTCGGCGATAGCAGCCTCATCGCGAAGGTGAAGGCCTCAGCCGATCCTGCCGATCTGGGGCCGCAGGACATCGTCATCAGCACACTGAAGGCGACCGGCATCGGCGCGCTCGCAACCGGGCTCCCGCCGCTGCTTCAGCGCGACACATCAATCGTGTTCGCGCAGAACGGCATTCCCTGGTGGTACGATCTCGGCCTGCCGCCGCAGCATCCCGCGATCCCCGATCTCGGCTTCCTCGATCCCGGCGGGCATTTGCGCAGCGTCATCCCGAAGGAGCGGATCATCGGCGGCGTGATCTTCTCCTCCAACGAGGTGGTCGCGCCTGGCGTCGTCGCGAACCTGTCGCCGGACCGCAACCGCCTCCTGATCGGTGAATGCGACGACCGCCAGAGCGAGCGCATCGCCAGTCTGCGCGCGGCGCTCAACGACGCCGCGATCGAATCGCCTGAGGTCAAGCAGATCCGCGAGACGATCTGGTCGAAGCTGTTGACCAACATGTCGATGTCGGTGCTCTGCCTGTTGACCGGGCTGACCGCGCGTGGCGTCCGCGACGATCCTGACATGCAGGACGTGATCCCGCGCCTGCTCGACGAGGCCAATGCAGTGGCGACACACTATATTCCCGAGGTCAAGCGCGTCACCCGCTCAGGGCCGGCGCCGGACCACAAGCCGTCGATCCTGCAGGACTACGAACTCGGGCGCGCCATGGAGATCGATGTGCTGGTGCGCGCACCGGCGACATTTGCTCGCGCGGCCGCCATTTCGACCCCAATGCTCGACCTGATGGCCGCGCTCGCGATCCAGAAGGCGCGTGACAAGGGCCTGTATCAGGGCTGACAATCCGACCCACCACGATAACAAGCAGGGACATCGAACCATGCAAGTCAAGGACAAGGTCTGCGTCGTCACCGGCGGCGCGAGCGGGATCGGCGAGGCGGTGGCGCGGGCCTATGCGGACGCCGGTGCTCGCGGCGTCGTGGTCGCCGATCTCAAGACCTCGCGCGACAGGCTCGCCAGCGTCGCCGGCGATATCGACGGCCTCGCGGTCACCGCCGATGTCGGGCTCGAGGAGGACATCAAGGCGTTGATCGCCGCCGCCGAGGACAAATATGGCCCAGTCGACGTGTTCTTCTCCAATGCCGGGCTCTCGCGCAAGGGACAGGAGACCGCGTCCGATGCCGACTGGGATGTGAGCTGGCGCGTGCATGTCATGAGCCACGTGTTCGCGGCGCGCGCGCTGGTGCCCGGCATGCTCGCGCGCGGCTCCGGCTATCTCATCAACACCGCATCCGCCGCGGGGCTGTTGGCCTCGCTGAACTCGATGCCTTACGGCGTGACCAAGAATGCCGCGGTCGCGCTCGCCGAACATCTCGCCATCCAGTATGGCGATCGCGGCATCCGCGTCTCCGTGCTCTGTCCGCAGTCGGTGCAGACGGGCATGACGACGCCGGGCCCGAGTGCCGCGCGCGTCGACGGCGTGCTGCAGCCGGGCGAGGTCGCGCGGATGGTGATCGAGGCGATGGCGGAAGAACGTTTCCTGATTCTGTCGCATCCGCAGGTGCAGGAATACATGCAGCGCAAGGCCACCAATCGCGAGCGCTGGCTGTCCGGCATGCGCCGCCTGCGCGACCGGATCTATGGCGGGGTGGCGTCATAAAAACTTCATCCGTCATTGCGAGGAGCGATAGCGACGAAGCAATCCACGCTTCCGCAAGTTGAGAGATGGATTGCTTCGCTTCGCTCGCAATGACGGAGCTTACTCATTTGAAGCCGGTACGAATCCCTTGAGCATACCGTGGTACTTTTTCGCCGCGGGCGACGCATAAGCACCGCGACGCGACGTCGTGAGCTTGAGGCCGGCAAGCGCTTCCGCCTGCTTCACCGCAGCGGCCACGCCGTCGACCACGGGCACGCCGAATTTCACCGACAGCTCATGGGCAAGATCGGCCATGCCGGCGCAGCCGAGCACGATGGCGTCCGCGCCCTTGTCCAGCGCGCGGGCGATCTCGGCCTCCAGCTTGGCCTTGGCGCCCGAGCCCGGCTTCTCGAGATCGAGCACCGCGACATCGCACGCAGTAACCACCGCGCGGTCGGCAAAGCCGTAGCGGCGGACCAGTTCCTCCAGCGGGACGATCGAGCGCGGCAGCGTGGTGACGATGCCGATGCGCTTGGCGATCTGCCCGGCGGTGACCAACGCCGCCTCGCAGATGCCGACCACCGGATAGCGGGCCGCCGACCGCGCGGCATCGAGCCCGGTATCGTCGAAGCAGGCGATGATGCCGGCATCGGCATCGGGCGTCTTCAGCAGCGCCTCGATCAGCCCGGGAACGGCGAAGGCCTCGTCATAGAAGCCTTCGATCGAGGCCGGTCCCATCGCAGACGTGACGGCGACGATCTCGGTGCCCGGTGCGGCCACCGCCCGCGCGGCGGTCGTGATGGTCGCGGTCATCGACGCGGTGGTGTTGGGATTGACGATCAGGATCCTGGTCATGGGTGGAGATTAGTAGCCCGGATGGAGCGAAGCGCAATCCGGAACGGTGTCACAGGGCGGAAGGGCCTGTCCCGGATTTCGCTTCGCTGCATCCGGGCTACAAGACTACGAATGCTCCGCCACCCAGCCCGCGAAGGCATCGAGCACCTCGGCCATCACCTCGTGGTCGTCGCGGCCGGAGCGCTTGAGGACATGGAAGGAGTGGTCCGCCTCCTGCACCAGATGCAGCGTCGCGCGATGACCCAGCCCCTTCACCACGGGCTCGAGCAGATCGAGCTCGGCCAGCGCATCGCGCGTGCCCTGCAGGAACAGCATCGGGACCTTGACCTCGGCGAGATGCTTGGCCCGCTCGCTCGACGGCTTGCCGGCGGGATGCAGCGGAAAGCCGAGAAACACCAGCCCGCGCACGCCGGCGAGCGGCGCCTTGGCCTGTGCCTGCGAGGTCATGCGTCCGCCGAACGACTTGCCGCCGGCGAACAGCGGCAGTTCGCCGCAATGACGCGCGGCCTCCGCCACCGCGGCACGCACCGTTGCCTGCGCGACGGCGGGCGGATCGGGCCGCTTGCTGCCCTTGTCCATGTAGGGAAACTGATAGCGCAAGGTCGCGATGCCGCGCTCCGCCAGGCCCTCCGCAATCGCGGCCATCGAGGGATGCGTCATGCCGGCGCCGGCGCCATGGGCAAACACATAGGCGCTACGGGCCTGCGCCGGCCGCAGCAGCAGCGCGGACACCGCGCCGTCGTCCGAGACGTTGATCGAAAGCGGTTGTGCGGCTGACGCGTTCAAGATGACATCTCGAAGAATTGTTGCTCCGTTACTTCTAGTCGCAGGCCTCGATGCGCGCAAATGCCGCCACGGAGGGAACACTGCAAGTGAACTGGCTCACAGCCAGCCAACGTTTCCTTTGCAACATTTCCGTTGTTAGACCAAGCGCCGCCACTGTAGGATGGCGCACACAGCATCACACGCTTAACGCGAACTCGTTTTTCGGCGAATTTTAACATCTCATCCATATCACGCGCGGGTACCGCGAATTGGGGGAACGGGGCATGCCTCGCAAGACGATATTCGTCATCGGACTGTTGATTGTCGCCGGCGTGCTCTATTTCAAGGACGATATCGAGACGGTCGCGAGCGGCTTCCGCGTCAAGGTCGTCGACTACCAGCCGCCGGCAAAGACGGTGTGGCTGGATCAGAATGTCAGCGCGGAGCGGCTGCGCTGGTTCTATCACGCCGACCAGGGCACACGGACGTTCGGCATTCCCCATGAATGGTTCATGGCGCTGGAGCAGCCGACGGTCTGGCCGCTGTTCACCGCGGCGCCGCGACTCAGCGAGACCAATTATCTCGGCCGCTTCGGCTTTATTCCCGACACGGTGATTCCGGGCAAACCCGATGCGCTGCCGATCGGCTTTGCGCAGGGTGGCCCGATGGCCGATGCCAACGGCGCGCCGTGGCGCAACCCGCACAGCAAGGCCGACATGACCGGCGTCGGCCTGACCTGCGCCGCCTGCCACACCGGCAGCTTCAACTATCGCGGCACCGAGATCGTGATCGACGGCGGACCGGCCAACACCAATCTGTTCGAATTCCAGAAGAGCGTCGGCGTCTCGCTGCTGCTGACGCGGTTCTGGCCGGGGCGCTTCTCGCGTTTTGCCGACGAGATCCTCGGCAAGGATGCCAGCCTCGACGAGCGCATGGCGCTACGCGGCCAGCTCGACCTCGTGCTGAAGCAATACGCCAACATCAATTCGCTGGAGAACAAGGTCGCCGCCAACAGCGTCGAGGAAGGCTATGCGCGGCTCGACGCGCTGAACCGGATCGGCAACCAGGTGTTCTCGATCGACCTGAACAATCCGAACAACTATGCCTCGCATTCGGCGCCGGTGCATTTCCCGCGGATCTGGAACGCACCGTGGTTCAGCTGGGTGCAATATGACGGCTCGATTATGCAGCCGATGGTGCGCAACGCCGGCGAGGCGCTCGGCGTCAGCGCCGAGCTCAACCTGCTCGACGAGTCCAAGGGGCTTTACAGATCGAGCGCGCGGATCGACGTGCTGCACGAGATGGAGCGGATGATCGCCGGCGAGCCGCCCAGCGAGGACAAGGGTTTTGGCGGACTTGCTTCGCCGAAATGGCCGGAGAACATCCTGCCGCCAATCAACATGGACCTCGCAAAGAAGGGCGGCGAACTCTACAAGACGCATTGCCAGGGCTGTCACGGCCCGGCGATCGACAGCAAGGCGCTGCCCGCGAGCGAAGCCTTTGCGCTGTTCAAGGACAAGAAGCGCTGGACCAGGAACGAGGCCGGCCAGCCGCTGCTCGATGTCGAGATGATTCCGATCAGCCATATCGGCACCGACAGCGCGCAGGCCGAGGGCCTCGCGCACCGCACCGTCGAGACGCCGGCCAATCTGAACATCAAGGACGGCAGTTTCGGTCCTGCGCTCGGCGATCTCGTCGAGAAGACCGTCGACTATTGGTACGACCAGAACAAGACCCCGCCGGAAGATCGCAAGCGCATCAACGGCTACCGGCCGAACGAGATCCAGGCGCCGCTCGCCTACAAGGTTCGGCCGCTCAACGGCATCTGGGCGACCCCGCCCTATCTGCACAACGGCTCGGTCCCGACTATCTACGCACTGCTGTCGCCGGTGAAGGATCGTCCCGCAACCTTCTATCTCGGCAGCCGGGAGTATGATCCGAAGGATCTCGGCTATGCCTGGAAGGACAAGATCAAGAACGCCTTCATGCTCGACACCACCAAGCGCGGCAACGGCAATTCCGGCCACGAATTCTCCAACGAGAAGCGCACCGGCGTGATCGGGCCGGAGCTGAAGGAAGACGAACGCCGCGCCCTGATCGAGTTCATCAAGACGCTGTAGGTCCCGAGGGGACTGCGCCGCCTCTCCCGCTTGCGGGGGAGGCCGACGCGCGCTGCGCGCGCGGCGGGTGGGGGCTCTCTCCACGATGCGACTCGTGAGAGAGCCCCCACC